>SLRT01000040.1 GCA_007130825.1 Syntrophomonadaceae bacterium
AATTCTACTGCGATGAACCCGGGCATCGTGATGCTGGAATGTATGGATATTTAGAAGTGCGTGAAGAGCCGTATTTTCCTGAGGACAACGATGAGCCCTATGGAGATGACGATAATGATAATAACGGAGTATATTAGGAACTGACGGTTTGGCCCGAACCTGCAGGGTTTAACCGCACTGCAAATCCAACATAAAGGGTGGAAAGGGCAGGCTGAACTTCTTACACCAATACGTTTAATTCCTTAGCCGGGTAAATCTTATCTGCCTGTCCTTCCCTATCAATCGACACAGTATATTAACCAGTGCTACAATAACAATACTATAAATTATAAATTAGCTCGAAGGTGGTATACCAATGAAAAGAAGAGTAATCATATACGCATCTATCGCTGTCCTAATATTGTCAGCTTTAACAGCATACATGATGCAGCAAGGCATATTTGATGATGAGAAGGCCCGCGATGATACACCTCTCGACCAGCCAGCCAATGATGTAGATCCAGTAATAGATGTAGATCCAGAACCAGAAAAAGTAGAACCTGTACCAGAAGTAGAGCCTGTACTGGAGATAGTCGCTGAAGACCTGGGTCTTATCTGGGCGATTGATTTCCTGCCTGGCACGTCAAAGCTGTTGGCCAACGAAAATTCAGGCTCGATGTTCCTCATCGATACAGAAACGCTCGAAGTTGTTGAGATTGCCGGCGCTCCTGCGGTCGCATCAGGTGGCCAGGGCGGTTTGCTTGATCTAGAGGTGTCGTCCGACTTTGATGATGATAGCTTTATCTATCTAACCTATTCCGCTGCGAATGAAGCAGGAGAAACGGCAACCCACCTGGCCCGCGCGTCACTGGACTTAGACGAGCAAAAATTAAGCGACTTAGAGGTGTTGTATGTCGCCGAACCATTCCGGAGCGGAACGTCCCATTACGGTTCCCGGGTGGTAATACAAGGTGACTATATATACATGACCATCGGTGACCGCGGGGACAAGAACTTCGACGATCATGTTTCACAGGATCCGACCAATGTTCTAGGCACGACCATTCGACTGCTGCGTGACGGCACAATCCCTGAAGATAACCCGTTTGTCGGTGACGCTGATATCCTTGATGAAATCTACACCTACGGTCACCGCAACTCGCAAGGCATGGCTATACACCCGGAAACCGGGGAGATCTGGCAAAGCGAACACGGAGAGCGGGACGGTGATGAGATCAATGTCATCCACGGGGGCAACAACTATGGCTGGCCTTTAGCCACCTATGGATGCACCTATGGCACCGGACAGGATATCGGGGTTCTTCCTGAAGATCTTGATGACACGATCAACCCGGTGCATTACTGGGAGTGCGGCAGTGGCGGATTCCCGCCCGCCGGGATGACCTTTTATGATGCAGACGGGTTCGTAGACTGGCAAGGTGACCTCTTTGTCGGCGGCCTGGCCAGTCAGTACCTGGCGCATTTCCGGGTCACCGGTGATGGGCTTGAAGAGCTTGACCCGCTGCTTGAAGACGAAGGCTGGCGTGTCCGTGACGTAACTGCCGGTCATCATGATGGAGCCATCTATGCTGCTGTTGAGGGCCAGAACGTCTCAATTATCCGGATCACACCCAAACCAATCGAATGACCTCTGACCAGATGCCCCAAGCTAACCTTAACCTGTGGATGTCCGATTTAAACTCTTTTCCAGTATGCTTAAAGAGATGTGTTGATGGGGTAATGGAGAGAATAACCGCTCCCCATAAATCCGGCTCCAAATTAAAGCACCTCTCTCCTCCGGGCATGGTTATTTTACAGGTCCGGGCTTTTATCTACCAGTATGGCAAATTTTTCTTGCCATTTCGGGTAATTTTCCACGTAGTTGTAACCGCAAACAATCGAGATGTTTCTGGATTCGGCTATTTTCTTTATCGTTCTTGCCCCCTCCCGGGTTTCTCCGGGAGGACCGTAAGGATTAAAAACCATGCTGCCGGGCTTCAGAAAGACATAATCACAAATAAACAGGACATTTTTAAAAACATAGATTGTAAAGCCCTGCGTATGTCCGTCAACATGGAAAGCTTCCAGGCCGGCTTCCGTAAAGTTGCCGCTGAATTTATTGTCAAAGGGAAACCGCCGGGCAAGCTTATTAGAGCTGTCACGACCGTTTATCTGCACCTTAGCGTCAAAATGGGACCTGTACATATTTGAAGCTCCCAGGAAGTGATGGTGGGTAAAGGTAATAACATCAACAGCTTCCAGCGAAGCATCAAAACAGGAGGGGCAGTCAATCCAGAAAGTTTTACTTTCTGCTTCCACCCTGTAGGCAGCATGCTCATAACCCAACCGGGGCTGCGAGCGTAGCTGGGTTACCCCCGGGGCAACATTTTTTCCCTCAACCCGGTATTTCTCTGAACATTCTTCCGCGGTTATAAATTTATCCTGCGGCGCCCCGCAAAAAGGGCAGTTAAGAGGATAGTGCTCGATCATATTATAACCGCATACAGTACAGACGTACTGTTCACTCATTTCAGTTCGACTCCCCCTGGAATATAATATTTAAAAACAAGGCTCCCGTACCGGTAAGGCGGCGAAAACTTTTTACTGTGCTTCTTCATAAAGGTAAGAAGAAGGAGCAAAGATCTGTTTTTTTTGGAAAGCAGCATACCGGCAATGCTAAACAAAGTTATCAGGGTTGAAACATAGAGCGGAATATCCCATCATTATCGTTCTCTCAGCATTAAAGAAATAGTCTGCGATTAAGCCATTCGCCAGTGGTGACAGGATGCCCACACTCGCTCCCAGCAGGGCCCGGAAAAGCGGGATGCCCTCCATACTGTCTGCCAGCCCGCCTCCCAGCCCTCCAACTAGATATCCGGCCAGACCGATCAAGGCCAGGCTTTTTTTGCGGTATCTTTTAGCCAGGGCTCCGGTCAGGAAAGAAAAAGGAACTATCATTAACGCCGGAAGAGTGACAACCATTCTAACGAACAGGGGATTAACTTTCGGGAAGTGCCCGGATATATCCGCCAGAACCGGAGAGGCTGCCCCCCGGTCATTATAATCAACAAGGCGATTGAGAGAATCGAAACCTTAATTTTAGTCATGAGATCTCCACTTTACTGGTTAGATAGGATCATATTTAAATATCTACGCTGTTATTCTTCCGTATTCCTGCCGTTTGTATAAATATGCTGTTTATACCATAAAAAATATGGACACGATCATTGAATCTGTCAAAATTAAACTTGCGAGAGCCGATTCAGACCTGGGATCTAGTTATAAACCTTATGATGGAATTGCTCGTATATTCTGTTGGGTGCAATTTCTTTTCGTGAGCCAGTAAATGGAAATACAGCTTAAGGGCTGGACAAATCAATCACCATAAAATCAAATGTGATCAGAAATATACTTTGAGGAGGTACTGATCACGTTAACAATGAATCATCAGGCGGTCGGGATGAAGCAATCAGGGGATTGGTGGAGCAGTATAAGGAGAACTTGCGCAATCTGTATCGTGAAGGGAAATTAACCCATCAGCAGTTGGAAGAGCAATTATGCCATGTAGTCGATAGTGTAAATGAAGAAATTCGCCAGATAACCACAGAAGTGCTAACTGAAGAAGACAGTGTAATAAATACTGCCGGTGTCCGGGATGCGATTGAACGTGGAAACCGGTCAAACAATCGCCTCTCTGCGGGCAAAAATGCCAGTGGACACTGGCGTGCAGTGAAGCAGCTTTTTAGTGTTGCACAGTAATTATCATTTATTGGGACAATATTTAAAACTGCACCCTTCACAACGTAAACTCATGTAAAACTTGAGTAAAGTGTGAAACTCTGTCGCGGAAAATTTCTTCTCATTATGGTTCGTACTTTATTTTACCAGTTTATTCATGAAGCACCCCCAGGAGGGGGTGCTTCATGGAGCTCTTTTCGTAATCCTTGGTAAAACATCTGTTTCAAGGTTTTTAAGCAGGAGCATTGCTGCTCTTATCCATACGATCCCAGTGGTGGTGTATTGCAATAGCCTTGATGAACACCTGGCTAAAATAGCTCAAGTCCGTAGCGTTCTGAACACTTACGAACATTTACATTTTGACTCATTAAGTATTTTCTTCATACAAAAGCGACGCTTTGCTTTCACGATCGGAAAGATGCACGTATTCTACTTCGAAATGGACCTTGACCTTGTCATGAACCCTGATATTTTTCAAGGGATCAACGCGGGCGACAACTGTGTCTCCTTCCAAGTTTAGAAAAAGATGGGTTTCTGAACCCAGGAGCTCAGTTACTTCAACTATGGCAATGTTTTCATCATCTCCTTTAGCGTGGGACACATCTAAATGTTCCGGCCTGACCCCGAGGGTGACTTCTCGCGCACTTAAGCGGTCATTGTCTTTCAACCGGGCAGAAAGCTCCGGTGTCAGATCTATACTTCCCCCTTTAAAACCGACAGAGATAGTGCCGTTAGCTTCGGTAAGTTTAGCGTCAACAAAATTCATTTGCGGCGAACCGATAAATCCGGCAACAAACTGGTTTACCGGGAACTTGTAAAGGGTAAAGGGGTCTGCTACCTGTTGGACAATCCCGTCGTTTAAGACTACAATGTGCGTGCCCATGGTCATGGCTTCGATTTGATCGTGCGTTACATAGATAAATGTGGTCTCCAAGCGCAGGTGCAGTTTGCTCAGTTCGGCCCTGGTCTGCACCCTTAACTTGGCGTCAAGGTTAGACAGCGGTTCGTCCATTAAAAATACTTTTGGATCGCGAACTATGGCCCGTCCTAAAGCCTCTCTCTGTCTCTGCCCGCCAGAAAGCTGTTTTGGTTTCCGGTCAAGGAATTCCTGAAGTCCCAGGATTTTAGCCGCGGTTTCAACTTTTTCTTTGATCTGGTTTTTAGGCATCCGGCGCAGTTTTAGGCCAAAACCCATATTGTCGAAAATCGACATGTGGGGATAAAGAGCGTAGTTCTGAAAAACCATCGCGATATCGCGATCTTTCGGAGAGACATCATTTACATGTTCGCCATCAATGTAAAGTTCGCCGGCAGTAATTTCTTCAAGGCCTGCAATCATCCGCAAAACTGTCGATTTGCCGCAACCCGACGGACCGACCAGGACAACAAATTCTTTGTCCTCAATTTTCAGGCTTACGTCCTTAACCGCGTGGGTGCCGTTGGGAAAAATCTTGTTAAGTTTAACCAGGTCTAAGCTCGCCAAATTATCAACCCCATGTATTATCTTTTACGCTAACGCTGATCAGAGTGAAAAAGATATAATAACACTAAGTATCAATCATCTTATACAAACATCATATATAGATTGCCCTTACCCGGAGCTGTGATACTCCGGGTAAGGGGATTATGGTGTGGCCCTTTTCTTGGCTCTAATCTTAGAATAAGGGTTTACTCTATTTCTAATCCTGTTACATCTTGAATGTCAAGTTCCAGTTCTTCAAAAGCATCTTCTGCTGTCATTTCACCGGTCAGCACATCGTGCACTGCGGTGAAAAAAGCTTCGGATACAGCGCTGTAGTTCGGTGCAGTCGCAGTAGAGGGTCTTGCAACTGCGTTGATGAAGACATCAAAAAGATCTTCGAACCACGGGTGCGCTTCAACAACGTCCGGATCTTCGTAGAGATCCATGATTGTCGGAATCATGGTGCCTTCAATGGCCCGATGTTTCTGGCTTTCATAGTTTGCCATGAACAGGGCAAGATCGGCAGCTTCCTCGGGATGTTCACTGTATGTGCTTACAGCAAGCTGCCATCCACCCAGGGTGGCCGAACCTGTTCCAGCCAACCCCGCCGGGAGAGGGCCAACACCGAATACATCTGTAACTGCACTATCTTCAGATGCGCTGAGAGCGAAAGCATAGGGCCAGTTGCGCATAAAAGCCGCATCTCCTGTATGCCAGATCGCACGAGCATCTTCTTCAGCAAATGTGGTTACGCCGTCAGGAGATATAGTGCCGACCCAACCGGCAGCCTGGTTAACTATATCAATAGCATTTTGATTATTGATAGTGATTACTCCCTCAGGGCTGACAATCGTGCCACCATCGTTTGAATCGATCCATTCCAGGGCATTGGTTGTTAGCCCTTCGTAAGCGTCACCCTGCCATACATAACCCCAAAAATCTGGATTATCTACACGCTCACCTTCCTGGATAATCTGGGCTGCTTCCTCCAGTTCATCCCAGGTTTCAGGTACTTCGAGGTCATATTCCTCTAGAAGATCGGTGCGGTAGTATAACAGGCCGGCGTCTGTAAACCAGGGAATTCCGATCAATCTGCCGTCAACTGTGTTGTTTTCGACAATAGCGGGAAAATGATCATCGACCACTTCATCTGCGCCGTATTCGTAAAGATCAATGAAATGTTCTGCCAGATCTCCAGGCCAGATCACGTCGATCTGATAAATGTCAACCTCAGGGCTCTGCGCCTCGAAAAACGACAGGTAAAGTGACAGCCTTTCAGTCGCTGAATCTGGAGTATCAATCACTTCAACTATGACATCGGGGTTTTCATCCATGTACATTTCCGCCAGGTCATGAGTTAGCTCAAGTTCAATACCCACTGCTCCTGCAGCTACCGTGAGGACGATTTCATCCGGGTCGGGATCCGGGTCGGGTTCGACTTCAGGATCAGGGCAGCCGACAGCCAAAAACATGCTACCTATAAGCACCAAAACCAGGCCAAACATCCACTTTCTTTTTAACATGATTTTCTCCTCCTTTAATAATATTCAATCTTCCCTCATTTTTGTAAAGTGAGCAAACTAATTACATCTTTATCATTTTTTTCAGCATCCCTCCTTTATGTTTTCCAGCTGTTATTTATATGGCTCAGCCTTTAATAGCCCCGGAGGTTAAGCCGGCCACTATGCGGCGCTGGAAAATTAGCACCAGCACCACCAGGGGAATAGTTACCAGGCTGGCTGCGGCCATGATCTCTCCGAAAGGCTCCTGGTGGGCAACTGCCCCGGTAAAAAAGGCGATAGCCACGGGCACAGTCCGGGAACCGGGTTCGATAGCAGTAAAAGTTAAAGCAAATAGGTATTCGTTCCAGGCCGCAATAAAGGCCAGCAAACCGGTAGTAACCAGGGCCGGTGCCGTCAAAGGCAGTAAAATGCGTCGAAAAGTTTGAAACGGCGTCGCTCCGTCAACCTGGGCCGATTCCATTAATTCATTGGGCAGCCCTTTAAAAAATGACGTAAGCACCCAGGTGGTAAAAGGTAATGTAAATAGCAAGTAAGAAAAGATCATGCTCACAATGGCCGATAAACCGAGTACGGTAATAACTGCATATAAGCCGGTCAAGACGGTAACCTGGGGAAACATGGTCATGGCCAGGATCAGATAGAGAGCCGGTCTGCGGCCCCGGAAACGGAGTTTTCCAAGGGCAAAAGCAGCAAAAGAACCGGCTATTAAAGCCAAACTGGTGGAAGCAGTGGCTACAATAGTGCTATTGGCCAGACCGCGTAAAAACTGACCATCTCGCAGCACAACTGAATAGTTCTGTAATGTCGGGGAAAATTCCAGGGTCGCGGGATCACGGGGCACAGCCGTAGCCGGAGTCATGAACAGCTGGGACTCGGTTTTTAACGACGAGTTGACTGCCCAGTAAAATGGAAACAGCAAGTATAGCAAAACAAAAATTATCATAAAATTAAAGCCAACCCGTTTTAATATATCATAAGGTTTGAGGGATTTTTTCATTCTCGTTGAACTCCCAGCATTCTAATATAAGAGATGGCGAATATAAAAATAAGGAAAAATATAAGTACGCCGATTGCTGAAGCAAGGCCCATATTCCTGTTGGCTACAAGCTGGAAATAATTATAACTGGCAAGCGAATACTGGCTCTGACCCAGCATAACCTGGAATATATCAAAAACTCTTAGCGCATCAAGAGTGCGAAAGACTAATGCCACAGCTATGGCCGGTTTCAAGAGCGGCAAAGTAATGGTAAAAAACTGCCTCACCTTACTGGCCCCATCAATTTCGGCAGCTTCAAATATATCTTCAGGCATCGTCTGTAATCCCGCTAACAATAACAGGGCCATAAACGGTGTGGTTTTCCAGACATCTACGGCAATCATCGCCGGTAGTTGGAAAGTGCTTATAGCCAAAAAAGCGATCGGCCTTTCTACTACACCAAGCCAGTCAAAAAATGCATTAAACATACCGGCTCTGCCAGGAGCCAGCATCCATTCCCACATGCGGGCCGAAACGACTGTAATAACTGCCCACGGCACCAGCATGGCGGCCCGCATGGGCCCTCTGAATCTAAACTTACTGTTAACTACAAGGGCTATGGCCAACCCCAGGACAAGCTCTAAAAACACTGATACAACTGTAAAAATAAAGGTATTAGAGAACGCCAGAACGAAGTTGCGATCGGTCGCACCAACGACGTAGCGCGTGCCAAACAGGGTAAACTGGTTTACTTCACGAAAACGTATCGGTTCCCGGGGCAATATGTCTATCGGTCTCTCGTATACTACTTCGCCTGTTTCGGGGTCAACCACTATTTCTCCGGTTGTTTCGTCGATGACAGGATCAAGAGTGGCAATGTGAACACTAAGCAGGCGACGGTAATTGTCAAACCCGATAAAGTTGGTTTCTTCTCTGCCGGCAAATATCCGGTCTGTAAAGCTGGTGTAAAAAACGTGGGCTAATGGATAAAAAGCGATAATGCCAATGATAAGAAGAGTTGGCAATAAAAGCTTCAGGGCAAGTTTTTCTTCTCTTCTTGCCGGAATCGAAAAATTTGGTTTTCGGGGCAGAAAACTTTTTTTTGAAGATGCGCCATCATTTTTTACAGCCAAACGTCCCAATCCTTTCTCGCTAAACTAAAGGTCGCAAAAGGTTCTATGTCATAAATATCTTTGAACAACTGCCTTGCTTTTTTTTCGTAATCATTGACATAAATTTAAAACTTGGTACTTTATTATTGAGCAATTACTTAATCAGGATAATCCAAATAATTGCAAGAAAGGTGTTCTTTTCCCTGAGAGCGATCCACATCGAAAAAATAATGAAGCCGACATAAAGGTCAACAACAGAGACGATGCCCCAGGGGTTGGCAAGGAGCTCAGCACCATCCCTGCTAAAAGGTCCAATAATGAAACCGTTTAAAAGCACAGCAACCATTGCCAGTAATCCCAACCAGGCAATCGCCTTTGCAATTTTCAACAGATATCTCTTCTTATCTCCAATTAACAGTTGTTTTAAAATAACAGTTAATAAATTGCCTGGCTTTAAGGTGGCAATTAATTAGAGCGTATATCTGTAATATCAAAGCATTCTTTAGTAAGTCAAAATTTAATCCTCAGGCTTTACTGAGTGCCATAAGCAGACTGGCAGTGTTCTTGATCAACGCCTGTGTTTTAAAATTTTGTTTGACCCGGCAATGATTTATGATAATATACATGGAAAGCAGTCGGGTGGAACAAAATATGCGATTTGTTGTTAAAACCTGGGTTGCTGCAGCTGCAAATGGCGCTGAAGTGGCAGATCGGCCTAAAATAGGCGTAGATACCGTAATCAGTGATCTGGATGACATCTATTCCAGGAGGAATCAGTTATGAAATTATTGCGGTTTAATTATGATCAGAAGACAAGTTATGGTGTCTTAAAAGATGGTGTGGTTGAAGAAATTATTGGCTCACTGGTAAACGTTATCGAGAATAATTATTCCTTTTCCGGAAATACCTACCCGCTAGAAAAAGTTAAACTGCTTTCTCCGTCATGGCCCAGTAAAGTTTTATGTTTGGGCTTAAACTACCGGAGCCATGCTGAAGAATTAAACTTCCCGGTGCCATCACGGCCGATCCTGTTTATGAAGCCTTCTACTGCGGTAATCGGCCATTGCGAAACTGTTCGTTACCCGCCTCAGAGCAAGCAGGTTGATTATGAGTCCGAGTTGGCAGCGGTTATCGGCAGAAAGTGTTATCGTGTGGATCAGGCTCAAGCTCTGGACTATGTTGTAGGCTATTCATGTGCCAATGATGTTACTGCCCGGGATTTACAATCAAAGGATGGGCAGTGGACTTATTCGAAGAGTTTCGATACATTTTCACCGTTGGGCCCCTGGATCGAAACAGGCATAGAGGATCCCGAAAGCCTTCAGGTTTGTGGATATCTCAACGGTAAGTTAGTTCAGAAAGGTTTTACTTCTGATCATATTTTTTGTCTAGCCTACCTTATTTATTATATATCGCATTGTATGACCTTATTGCCCGGGGATGTAATTATGACCGGAACACCAGCAGGCATAGGGCAAATGAAACCGGGTGATACTTTTAAAGTGCAGATTCCCGGGATAGGTGAACTGGTAAATAATGTAATAAACGGGTCATAAAATATTTAAGTCTTAATGATTGCGGATTTAAAAGCGACCCGCAATACCAGGCCGCCCAGTTAAACTTTATTTTATATTTAAGGTTTTGATCTTGCAGGGAAACTTCAGGTTACTTAAGTTACCTGTCTGTTAGGTTTAGCCATTTGCCAAGTTATCAGGTTTGTCATTGCCAGAGTCATCGACTCCGTTTGCGTCACCCCCGCTATCATCTCCTACGGGATCTGCGTGCCTTCCTTTCATAAGGGTTGCTTTTAATCGTTTAGATTCTATCTCTATTTCCCGTATAAAGCATAATGCAAATTTATTGCTGTGTTAATGCAGCAAGTTGCGCCGGTTAATTAATTCCTTTGAATGTTATAACGTAAATTAGTGCGTAAAAAGAAAATGATCAGCCTGATAAACGTTGCATTAAAGCTAATCTGAGTGTTGCAACCTAAAATTCACCATGGTAATGTAGCGTGAAATCTGCCATATTGTTCCTTATACCAATTGTATAAAAAATTGCATAATATTTGTACTATTCATATATTGTTAATGCATTTGAAGTAATCTATGCTCTGAATGAAATGTTTTGCGCTTATTCTAAAAGAATATAACACAACAGGAAAACTAAGACATCTGGCAATGAGTTACATTCTTGCCCAACCTGGACAAGCCAGTGCCACAAAGTTGGATTTGAAAATGGCCCCTGCTAAAAGTAGTGTACATCGGTGTTCGCGGGATCGCTTAAAAAAGTCCTGTCAAAAATGCACAGCACTTCAGGTTTAAGGGCCTAAGACTTCATCTAAATTTATCTAGGAGGGTTTTTTATGAATGTTTTAGTAATTGGCGGTGGTGGTTTACAGGGAAGGGCAGCTGCATATGATCTTGTTCATAACGATCAGATTAACAAGGTTGTGTTGGGGGACAGAAGTAAAAAATCGCTTGAGGATGTGGCCTGTTGGCTTAATTCACAAAAATGCAAAATAGAATCAGCAGATTGTGGGACTAAAGATGATTTGCTCAGTTTAATTAAAAAAGAAGATATTGATATTCTGGTCTGTTCTGTTCCATGGAAGCATACTTTACCTCCACTAGATGCAGCCATAGATGCGGGAATTGATTGTGTGGACTTTGGCCTTTACCAGAATGTCGAGTTCGATGAAAGAATTGAACAATATAATGAAAAGGCAAAAAAGGCCGGGATTACACTAGTTCCAAGCTGCGGACTGGCTCCCGGTATTACAAATATAGTAGCGGCAAATGGGGCCAGCAAGTTGGACAAAGCAGATACAATTCAGGTCTATGTTGGAGGTAACCCGGAGAAACCTGAACCCCCTCTTTATTATAAAACAGTCTGGAGTATTGAAGGTGTATGGACCCAGTTTATGGAAGCCTGCCGGATAATATTGGATGGTAAACCGGCAACCGTGGAAGCAACCACCGAACTGGAGCCTTTGGAATTTGAAGGTGTGGGTAATTTTGAGGCAGCTTATACCGACGGCCTGGGAACATTGCTGCATACTTATAATTACCCCATTTTAAAGGGGGTTAAGAATGTTTATGAAAAAACCATGCGCTGGCCCGGACACTATGCGAAGATTAGAACATTCAAAGATTGCGGTTTGTTGAGCAACCAACCCCTGGAGATTAATGGTAGCAGTATTTCACCGAGGGATTATTTAACAGCATTATTGGACCCGATGCTTAAAATGAATAATAACCAAAGGGATATGGTTACATTGCGGGTAAATGCGATCGGTGAAAAGGGCGGTAAACAAACCACCCATACCTACGAAATGGTCGACTACAAGGATACGGAAACTGGAATTACCAGTATGGCCAGAACGACAGGCTTCACCGGGGCAATCGTTGTCGATATGTTGGGTAAAGGAATGATAAAAGATAAAGGCGTAGTTGTTCCGGAGCAAATTGGCGCCGATGAAGATATGTTTAATGATATGATGACTGAATTCAAGAAAAGAAACATCAACATAAAAAAAAGATAGTTGGACAGCTATAGGGTATATTGTTGTGAGGAGGCTTTTAAAACCCTTTTTTGATCCCGGCCCGGATCTGCCTGGATTACCGGATAGAAAATACATTTCTGCGGTTTGGCCGGCAGGTTTATTCACTATTTCTTGTTTTATCATGGTGTATAATTAGTGTATATTATGATACCTTATTGCTAATTGAAATGTAATTGCACTGCCGGACTAATTTTTTACTATTGCTTTAGCGCAGGTAAACTTTGCCTGGATCTACGAAAAGGGGGCTTATTTAATGACCGCACACAAGAGCTATGATGAACGGCAGCTTACAAAGCCGGTTGACCTGTGTGTTTCCGGCGGGAGGCTTAATCGAGAAGCGGTGGGTTGGTCGCGTTACCCGCTGCATCACTGCAACCTTTCCGGCAGTCCCCTGCGTAAAAAACGCTGGAATTACTGGGCTATCAATACCGATAGATATCTTTTATCGGCCACACTGTCCAATCTTGACTACCTCGGGTTGGCTTTTGTTTATTTTATAGACTTTGAAACCGATTATTTCCATGAGCTGACTGTAGTCCGCCCTTTTGGCCGTGGTTGTGAATTGGGTAATTATGTGGACGACGATGTTATTTTTGAAGATGCCAGGATGAATCTTGCCTTTAAAAAACGGGCCGATGGTACTGTTATCCAGGTTGAATGCCCCAATTTCAGGGGTGAGAATCTGTCGGCTGAACTTACCGCGAAAAAACCGCCGGATCATCAAACCCTGAATGTGGTCATTCCCTGGAACGATCGACAGTTCCAGTTTACTTCCAAACAAAACACCCTTCCGGTGGAAGGCTCAATAAACATCGGGACTAAAAATTATGAAGTAGAAGCCGGATTTGCCTGCCTTGATTTTGGCCGGGGCATTTGGCCTTTCACCAGTTTTTGGAATTGGGCCAATGTGTCGGGAATCAGTAACGGACATACGATCGGGCTGAATTTCGGTGCGGGATGGACCGATGGAACGGGTATGACCGAAAACGGTATCTGTATTGACGGAGTGCTGAGCAAGATCAGCGAAGACCTGGTTTTTAAATATGATTCCAGTGATTTTTCGGTGCCCTGGAATATCAGCACCGAATTGTCGGATAAGGTCGATGTTAACTTCGAGCCGTTTTTCAAGCGGGAGGCAAAAAATAAGGTTTTAATGATAGGATCTGAAATGACCCAGTTGTTCGGCAATTTTTCCGGTACAGTAAAAGACGAGGCCGGTACGGCCTATCAATTCGAAGACCTGCTTGGTTGGGTTGAGCAGCATCATGCCCGCTGGTAATGATCGACTTAATCTAATTTCTTTTGAGCCAGTTCCAGGAAGTCGCCGATATCTTTTTTGATTGCCTCTGAAGAATTATTCCAGAAATCACGGGAGCGAAGATCAATACCGATTATTTCAGCGATTTCAGCAACCTTATTCCGGCCCGTGTCCTTAAGAACCCTGTTATAGCTTGTCGAAAAGTTTCTCCCTTTTTCCAAATAAAGCGCATAAACTCCCAGGCCAAATAATAAACCGAAGGCGTAGGGAAAGTCATAATAATTGTTTCCGGCCATGTAATAATGAGGTTTATTCAGCCAGGCATAAGGATGCATATACTCGTGGTTCAATGCTTCGCCATAAGCTTCCTGCTGGGCCCTGAGCATTAAATCTTTTAATTCCCCAAAACTCAAAGAGGCTTGTTTCCTTTGCGCAAATAGATTGTTTTCGAAAACATAACGGCTATATATGTCAAAAATCACCTGTCCGGCCTGGCTTATTTTTTGTTCATTTAATCCGGATTAATAAAAGGCAACTGCCTTAACATGAAGAGGCAGTTGCCGGTGTTTTCTTGCATCTAAATCAAGTTGTCATTGAAATTCATTAACGTTTTATTCAAGCTCCTGCTTTAATAATTCCAGGGCCCGGTCCAGTTTATTGTCCTGTTCTTTTTTGAGGTTTTGTAATTCCTCGTGGAATTGTATCACGACAATTTCACTCATTTCACCGGTTACGCTTATTCCCTGTTCTTCTTGGAACTCTTGCAGGGCCTCTGCAGTAGCCTGGTCAAAATATCCGTATATTTCACCGTCATAGTAACCCAATGCTTCCAGTGTTTTTTGCATTGTTTCTACTTCTTCTCCCTCGTCTCCTTCTTCCAGGCTGGTGCTGATTGGCATCATAGCAAGTTCAGCCACGTAGGGAGGGTCCACCTCTATATCCGGGGTCAGCCCTTTCTCGTGAATGGTTCTTCCCGCAGGGGTTTGATATTGGGCAACAGTATAGCGCAGCGCTCCGCTGTCGCTAAGCTCCCTGATATTTTGCACCGTGGCTTTGCCAAAAGTCTGAGTCCCCACGATGGTTGCTGTCTTTGTATCTTGCAATGCTCCGGCCAAAACCTCGGAGGCACTGCTGCTTGTTTCATTAACCAAAACAACCATCGGTATGTTTAAACCTTCACTATGGGATTCGTGGGTCTCTATTATCTGTTCGTTACGGGTAATATGGGTAATCGGTCCCTCTGGAACCAGTTTGTCGGCAATATCGACTGCTGCATCTAACACTCCTCCCGGATTATTTCTTAAATCGATGACCAATCCTACCATACCCGCTTCTTTTAACTGATCTAGCGCCTCTTCCATTTCCTGTCCGGAAGTAGTGGAAAAGTTGGTTAACCTGATGTAACCGAGGTCTTGATCCAGCATTTCATGTTCCACGGTTTCCAGTTCGATTTCCTCCCTGGTAATATCAAACTTCAATACATTATCTACCCCCGGGCGTTCCACCTCTAATTCCAGGGCGGTTCCCGGTTTGCCCCGGATCAAGCTGACGGCTTTACTCAAATCTTCCCCGACCAGGTTTATGCCATCCACGGAAATGATGCGGTCCCCCGAGCTGAGACCGGCCTTTTCACCCGGAGTTCCGGAAATAGGTGCTATCACCGTGACATAGCCATCTTCCTCAAATACTTCAATTCCTACTCCTCCGTATAACCCTTCAGTTTGGACTTTTAAGTTTTCATAATCGTCCGGATCCAGGTAACTGGTTGCAGGATCATCCAACTCTTTCAGCATCCCCTTAAAGGCTCCATCTAAAAGCTCATTCCGGTCAACTTCTTTCAGATGTTCAGACTCCAGGATAGTCAAAACTTCATTAAACAGTTGTAGGTCTTCCGGAAACTCCGGCATTGTGTCATTGTCTGAAGCTACCATGCTTATCGAGCTGGCGCCAAAGAAAGTCAGTATATTGGTTAAGAGCACAATCAGGACTACCAGCAATATTTTTTTATTGTTCATGTTTATCCCTCATTTCTAATTCAAAATTTGTTTTACACTAAAACAGCAAGCTGATCAAGCTTGCCGGATTTTGTTGTTTGTTTACATTCAGCTGCTAACGGTATTTAGATTCTAACAGTAATATTGAATGCGATCAACTCCGGCGCAGGTCATGCATTTATATCGTGGCAAATGGATCATTGAGGTGATCTTCCGGCTTTTTGCCAGGGGTTTAAGAATTCAGGTATAATAGAAAAGAAGGAGACAAAAAGCGCGATTTGCTGTAACCTAGACTGGATTATGATTGGGAAGGGATCTATTATGAACGAAGATAAAGTGGAAATGTTGGCTGATTTGATCCGAGACAGTCAAAATATTGTTGTATTTACCGGGGCCGGGGTGAGCACGGAATCCGGAGTGCCCGATTTCCGCAGTCCGGGCGGGATTTGGGACCGTTTTGACCCTAATGAAATGACTTTCCAAAAATTTGTCTCCTCCCGGCAAAGCCGCCGCAAATACTGGGAACTATTTCATGTTTGCTGGAAAGAATTCCAGGGAATAGAACCAAACCAGGCCCACCGGGCCATAGCTGAACTGGAAAAAAGAGGAAAGCTGAGTGCTGTAATTACTCAGAACGTGGAAGAACTGCACCAAAAAGCGGGCAACAGTGCCAAGAAAGTTTTGGAGTTACACGGGACCATATGGCAGGTCCGCTGTCTTGACTGTCAGGCCCCTTATCCCTGGGAAGAAATATTTAACTTGCTCGAAGAGGGCGAAGAGATAAATAATTGCTCTCAATGCGGTGGGTTTCTAAAGCCTGCGACCATTGCTTTCGGCCAGCAGCTGCCGGTTCACACCCTTGAAGAAGCCCAAAAGCGCAGCTGCAGCTGTGATCTTTTCATCAGCATCGGTTCTTCCCTGGTGGTTTACCCGGCTGCTTTTCTGCCCCAGATGGCCAAAGAATCCGGGGCCAGCCTGGCCATCGTTAACCGTGAGCCTACGCCTTTTGATGCAATTGCCGACCTGGTTATTCATGCCCGGGCCGGGGAAAGTATGAAAACCGCGGTCGAACTGGCCCGGTAAAAGCGATTATCCGGCATTGGGAGCATCTCGCTTCAAGCAAAAAGCGGCGGGCTTGCGATTATGCGGGAAGCTGAGCAAAAAAGAAACGCTGCCGGAAAGGCAAATGAATAAAAGGAGAATGCATGAGCAAATATCTCGTCATCGTTGAATCGCCGGCCAAGGTGAAAACAATCAATAATTATCTGGGTAAAAACTATACGGTCAAGGCCTCAATGGGACATGTCCGCGACCTGGTTAAAAGCAAGCTGGGTGTTGATCTGCAAAATGACTTTCAGCCGCACTATGCCAACTCACGTGATAAGTCGCAGGTAATCGTTGAGCTTAAAGAAGCGGCGAAGAACTGTGACGAGATCATACTTGCCCTCGACCCTGACCGGGAAGGGGAAGCGATAGCCTGGCACCTGCGCGAACTGCTGAAAAAAGATAACAGGGAAGAAAGGCGCTTTGCCCGGGTGACCTATAACCAGCTCACCAAACCGGCTATCATCAAGGCATTCAAAGAACCTGGTCGTCTCGATATGAACAAGGTCAATGCTCAGCAGGCCCGCCGCATCCTTGACCGCCTGGTCGGCTACCAGGTCAGCCCGATTCTCTGGCGGCGAATTCGCGGCGGTTCCAGCGCCGGAAGGGTGCAGACTGTGGCCTTGCGTTTAGTCTGCGAACGGGAAAAAGAGGTCCTCGCTTTTATACCGGATGACTACTGGGTTTTCGGGGCCCGGGTAACCAAACAGATTGAACCTAAGGATCCTTTTGAAATCCGCCTGGTCAAGGTGGACGGCAATAACGGCGAAATCACTGATGCGGAACTGGCCGGGGATCTGCAAAAGGACCTGGCCCTGTGCAGGCTGACAGTAGACTCAATCCAGATCAAAGCGGTTAATAGACGGCCGCAGCCTCCTTTTATTACTTCCACCCTGCAGCAGGCTGCCTCAAACGCTTTCGGTTTTCAGCCGAAGCGGACGATGTCTGTTGCCCAGAACTTATACGAAGGGGTAGACCTGGGCGGGGGGGAAGGCGCTGTCGGCCTGATTACCTACATGCGGACCGACTCTTTTAACTTAGCCGGTGAAGCTGTTGAAGAGGTGCGTGCCTGCATCAGCGATACTTATGGCCCGGAATTTATGCCTGAAAAGCCAATTTACTACCGCAGCCGTGGTGGTTCCCAGGAAGCGCACGAGGCGATCAGGCCCACTTCTGTTTTTCGTAAACCTGAGTCCCTGCGCGGGGTGCTGGGCGATGCGGAATTAAAGCTCTACAGCCTGATCTGGAAGCGGACCGTGGCCTGCCAGATGGCTCCGGCCCGCATTGAACAGACTGTGGTAGATATTGTTACAGATAGTGTCGCCCATAAATATATCTTTCGCGGCAATGCTTCAAAGATTCTCTTCCCCGGTTTTATGGCCGCCTGGGGCCGTGGATCGGGGGAGGAGGAAGACGAAAGCGAATCATTTCTGCCCCCGCTGAATAAAGGTGAAAACCTCCATGTGCTGGAGTGGCTGTCCGAGGAAAAACAAACCCAGCCTCCCAAGCGCTACAGCGAAGCAGCCCTGATTAAGGCACTCGAGGAAAACGGGGTGGGACGCCCTTCGACCTATGCTGCCATAATAACCACCCTCTACGATCGTGAATATGTCGAACGTGAGAAACGCAGTTTGCGGCCCACCAGTACCGGTATGGAGGTTAACGATTTTCTGATTGGACGCCTCCCCGCCCTGTTTGAAGTCGGCTTTACCGCACGCATGGAAGAAGAGCTTGATGACATAGAGGAAGGAAAACTGCCCTGGACAGAAATGCTGCGCAAGTTTTACGCCCGGTTGGAAGAATGGATCGAGGAAGCAAAAACACTGCACATCGATCATGATGAGTTAAGCAAACTGCTCGGGTTGGCCGCTGAAATCAAGACTTTTAATCCGGCGGTCAAAAGCGGACGAAAAACCTACTGCGACGAAACTTTTGTCCGTGAAATGCGAGAGGCTCTGGATAAGAATGATGAAGTAACCGAACGCCAGGTAAACCACCTGCGCCGGGTGGTCGCCCGCTATCACGAACAGGTTTCATCGCTCACTGCTGAGAAGGCAGCGGAAATGGGTTTAAGCGGTCTTATCGACAAGGAAAAAGAGGCCGGTCGACCCCCCGATCGCTCAACGCTGCTTAAACTGGCCATGCTTGAAGGTGTTGAGTTTGAACCACCCCGTAAAGTGGGCAAAAAAATTTACGACAACGCAGAATTCGTCCGCAGTTTGCGCATGCAGGCGGAAAACGGAAGAAGGCTCACTGAAAACCAGGTGCGATCATTAGATAACCTGGTGATCAGGTACGCTGCCCAGATCGAAGACTTTGAGCGGCGCGCATCTGAGGCCGGGCTTTCCACAAAGGTTGAAGAAGACCTTGAAAGCGGTCCTCTTATTGAACTTTTAAACCAGGTGAAAACCTTCAAAGAACCGACCGTGCGCGGCAGGAAAACTTTCGACGACGCACAGTTCGCCGATTCTTTGCGCAAACAGTATCAGTCGCGCAAATCGCTTACCCCCAAACAGCGCCTGGCCCTGAAAAAGTTAATTGCGAAATACCATGAACAGATTTCCGG
>SLRT01000070.1 GCA_007130825.1 Syntrophomonadaceae bacterium
AATTCTATGAACAGAAATGATTAGATATTGCTTAAACCCAAATAATCAAATCCAATATTTTCAGAAATATTGCTGCAGCTGTTATTAATTGCCACATGTATTGGATAAATCTGAGCAGTAATATCTAATTTTTTGCAAGATTTGACATAATCTATTGAATAAGTTATACTATTATTCAAAATATATTAAAACCCAGCGATAAAGGCAAACCTGTTGAAAAGCGGGAGAGCAAAGCGAGGGATCTAAGGTTCGTTTAAGCGAACTATGGTTGCCTGGCCGCCGAAATGGGTTGTTTTTGTTTCCGGATTTTAGGTAAAGGGAAGAATGGGTGCCTAAAGAAATAAATTTTATAAAGGAATTACCGTGAAGAAGCAAGAATAGCAGGTAAAGAAGATTGGAAAGCTTTATTTTTCGGGGTTGGAAATTTGAGCTCTTATCCACCGGATGTTGCCAAGAGTTTAAGGCCATGAGTAGATATCCGCAATGTATTACACCAAGAAGAGCAGCCGATAGTATATAGATGAGGAAGGTGGCTTATGATGAACGAGGGAGTCTATCTATTTCCGGAAAGAAGAAAATATGTCGGTGATTGGAAAGACAGCAAGCGGGACGGCCACGGGGTATTAACCAGGCCGGACGGAAGCAAGTATGAAGGCGAGTTTAAAGATGGCCTGAAACACGGCCAGGGGACGATGCTTTATGCCGACGGGAAGAAATATGTCGGTGAATGGGAAAACGACAAACCCAACGGCCAGGGAATTTTGACCTGGACGGATGGAAGCAAGTACGAGGGCGAATATAAAGAGGGCCTGAGACACGGCCAGGGAACATGGACCCGGCCGGACGGAGCTAAATATGTTGGTGAATGGAAAAATGACCAACCCTTCGGCCTGGGAATAATAAACTGGCCCGGTGGAAGGAAGTATGTCGGTGAATTTAAAGCCGGCAAGAGAAACGGCCAGGGGACGATGACCTTCCTGGAAGGAAATACATATGTCGGTAAATATGTCGGCGAATGGAAAGATGGCAAGAGAAATGGCCTGGGAACAATGTTTTATGCCGACGGGAGCAAATTTTTTAGTGAATGGAAAGATGGCAAGAAGCACGGCGGGGAAACATGGGTCCATGCGAAAAAAAGCGGCTATGACAGCGAATTAAAAGACGACCAACCCAACGGCCAGGGAGTAATAGTTTGGAATGATGGCAGAAAGTATGTCGGTGAATGGAAAGACGGTAAAAGGCACGGCCAGGGGACAATGGATTATACCGGCGGTAAAAAGTATGTCGGGCAGTGGAAAGACGACCGGATCCACGGCGAGGGCGCCCTGTTATATATTAACGGCTTAAAGTATATCGGCGAACGTTATGAAGGCAAGAGACATGGCCAGGGGACTATAATTTATACCGACGGCAAGAAGTTTGTCGGTGAATGGAAAGACGACAAGAGACAGGGAACAGGCACGATGATTTATGCCGACGGAAGAAAATTTGTAGGCGAATGGAAAGATGACCAGGTGCAGCCCCAGTTTGTAGATGGCTTACCGGAAGAACAAAAGCAAAACGGCGAACAAAAAGAAGATCCGGTTCAAGCCCGGGTTACTGCTACTTTATCAGAAACAAAGAGACCTCCCGCTGAACCGACGGTCGAGCGGTTGGAGACCCAAAAACAGGCGGCAACCAACCAGGTCGATTCGGCCGGAGCGGCTGATCAGCAAAATCACGAAAACCAGGAGTTGATGCAGGAAATAGCTCAGCTCAGGGAACGACTGGACCAGAAAGAAGAGCAAAAAGATACCAGGCTTGGCAGTGTACTATGGGTATGGAGTATAGGAGCGACTGTTTTACTGCTGGCCACGCTGGCGCTCGTATGGTTTTTTTTCCTGAGCTAAGCAGTAGATAAGAATACTGGCAGGGAGAAACCGGTATGGCCGTATGGCAGCAGATACGTCTGTTGTTTTAGCAGGTTAGATTTGCGGCCGGTTAAACTTAACTGACCGGGCAATTCAATTAACCGCAGGGAGTAAAATTAATTTGCGCGGTTACCGCTGAAAGATTAAAAGTTATGTAAATATGTTTTAGATTTTCCTCAAATAATATTTCTCCCCGAACCGAGCAGTTAAAATTAGTTTACATTTAACCCCATTTTTTGCAAGAGTCAATGCATTGGAGGCAAATAGTACATGACAGATAAGCTGTGGCTGAAAAATTACCCGGTTAGATGGAATCTGGACTACCCGGAAATTTCTATATACCGCTATTTTAAAGAAAGAACTGATAAGTATAATCATTTGACTGCCCTGGTTTTCAACGAGAAAAAAGTCACCTTTAAAAGAATGCATGAGATCATCGACAGGTTTGCGGCGGCCCTGTTTGACCTGGGCGTGCGAAAAGGAGACCGGGTGGCTTTGATGATGCCCAACTGTCCCGAATTTGTTTACACCTACTATGCCTGTATGAAACTTGGCGCGATTGAAGTGCAGATGGATCCGCTCTACATGCCTTCTGAAGTGGAATTTGCGCTCAACGATTCGGGGGCAAAGGTGGTTGTGGTCTCCGAC
Organism: Syntrophomonadaceae bacterium; assembly: GCA_007130825.1. GTDB lineage: Bacteria > Bacillota > Dethiobacteria > DTU022 > DTU022 > B1SED10-74M. Next base: position 2,559 of record SLRT01000070.1, read on the forward strand.
GGGGTTATTGATTCCCTCCAGGCAGTGCGCGACTATGTTCCCGTAGAACATGTAATTGTTAGCAGGAGAAAAGAGCTGGAACTGGACGGGGAGGTCCTCTGGTTCGACGAACTGGTAAAAAAATACCCGCCCAATTCTCCCGAGGCCAAGATCAACCCGAAAGAAGATGTGGCCATACTGCAGTACACCGGGGGAACGACCGGCACTACCAAGGCAGCCATGCTGACCCATTACAGTCTTATTTGTAACGTAATTCAGAAAAAGGAATGGTTTTCCGCCTGGTTCCGCGAGAAATATACTAACGGGATTACCCAGCAGTACGGGCTGGCGATTCTGCCTTTATTCCAAATTACCGGCCTGAACTTCTTGCTGAATTTAGCCCTGACGGTCCCCATGGGCATTATTTTGCTGCCCTCTTTCGATGTAGAAACCATTTTGGACATAATAGACCGCTATCGCCCGGCATTTTTCCCCGGGGTGCCCACTATTTTTTCTGCCATCGCCGATCATCCGGATGCAAACAAACATAACTTAAAGGCAGTGGATATTTGGCGCACCGGCGGGGCACCCATGCCGGTTGAAATGATAGCGCATATCGAAAACCATACCGGCGTCAAAATTATTGAGGGATACGGGCTTACAGAAACTTCGCCGACTACGCATTCCAACCCCTACCGGGGGATACGCAAGTTCGGCAGTATCGGTTTACCCTACCCCGATACCGAGTGCCGTATTGTCGACCCGGAAAACAAGTCCGCAGATGTTCCGGTGGGCGAGGAAGGGGAGCTGATTATCAAGGGGCCGCAGTTGATGAAGGGCTACTGGAATAACCCCGAAGACACCGCAGAAATCCTGCGTGACGGCTGGCTCTATACCGGGGATATAGCCAAAATGGACGATAAGGGTTACTTTTATTGCGTCGACCGCAGTAAAGATATTGTCATTATCGGCGGCATCAACGTCTACCCCCGGGAAGTGGACGAAGTCTTCATCAAACACCCGAAGGTTGCCGAAGTGGTCAGCACGGGTGTCCCCGACGATTTTTACGGAGAAGTGCTTAAAACCTACGTAGTCCTCAAAGAAGGGCAAAGCGCCACTGAAGATGAACTCCTTGATTTTACTGCTCAAAACCTGGCCGTCTACAAGCTGCCATTTATTGTTGAATTTCGCAGCGAACTTCCCAAGAGCAACGCCGGCAAGATCCTGCGGCGTGCCCTGGTGGAGGAGGAGAAGAACAGGGTGGCAGAAATAAAGAGTGCCCCCGAGCCCGAGTTTAAAAGTTGGGAAGAAGACCTGTTAGATGTGGAAGAAGACGATCTGTGATCATGCGGCTCAGTGCTCTTTTTTTTTGATCCTGCGTATTTAATTTTTTTCTCTAGCTGACTGCTTTGAATTATTTTAAGGGGGTTATTTTAGTGGAAAACGAAGGTTATTTTTATACCAAGCCAACTTTCCTCATATCTGTAATTGTTATGGTCATATTTTTAATTTTTGGTGTTGTTGCGCCTGAAACTTTTGGTCTGGCGGCCGAAGCAATTTTTGATCACATGATTGAATCCTGGGGCTGGTCTTTTATCCTGGGCGCCAGTTTATTCCTTTTGATCGTTGTTTTCTTGCTGTTTAGCCCGGTGGGTAAGATCAAGTTAGGTGCAGATGATGAAATACCGGCTTATTCCAATTTGGCCTGGTTCTCGATGCTATTTAGCTGCGGAATGGGTATTGGGCTGCTTTTCTGGGGCGTTTCAGAGCCAATCTGGCATTATATCTGGCCGCTTTACGATGAGGCGATGACCGGAGAAACTGTGCGTTCGGCCATGCGCTATTCTTTTTTCCACTGGGGGTTTCATCCCTGGGCTATTTATGCTGTGGTCGCCGGGTCGCTGGCTTACTTTTCTTACCGCAAGGGCTTACCGATGCTTTTAAGCTCCTGCCTGGAACCGATCCTGGGCCAAAAAGGCATTGAAGGCCCCTGGGGCACCCTGGTTAACATTATCGGGGTTTTTGCTACCCTGTTCGGTCTGGCCACTTCTCTGGGGCTCGGCGCAATGCAGATCGGCGCCGGCCTGGAAAACCTGTTCGGAATTGCCAGCGCTCCGGTCCTGTGGGTTACCATTATTATTGTAATTACCCTGGCTGCGGTTTTATCGACGATTACCGGTATTGATCGCGGCATTAAATGGTTGAGCCAGATCAATATCGTCGTGGCGCTGCTGCTGATGCTGTTGGTCTTTATAGTCGGGCCCACGCTTTTTATTCTACAAATATTTACCCAGACTACCGGAGATTACCTGCAGAATATCGTCAGTATGTCTTTTGATATGGACGCATCAGGCACCGGTGCGGAAGGATGGCTCGGGTCCTGGACTATTTTCTACTGGGCCTGGTGGATTGCCTGGGCTCCCTTTGTCGGGACCTTTATTGCCCGCATTTCCCGCGGCCGCACCATTCGTAACTTTATTATCGGGGTGATGCTGGTCCCGGTTTTTGTCAGTATGGTCTGGTTCTCTGTTTTTGGCGGTTCAGCCCTTTATGTCGAATATTTCGGTGCCGGCGGTATTTCCGGCGCCGTCGAAGCCGACCCGGCTCTCGGCTTTTTTGCCCTCCTCGGTCAGTTTCCCGCTTCATCGCTGTTGATCACAGTGGCTGTGATTTCGGTGGCGATATTTTTTGTTACCTCTTCAGACTCCGGAACCTACGTTATCGGCATGCTTACCTCCGGCGGTAAGCTTTTCCCGCCCATGCCGCTGCGTATTACCTGGGGGATCGGTGAGGGCGCCGTCGCTGCTATCCTGCTCTTTACCGGGGGCCTGGGCGCGCTGCAGACAGCATCGATTGTTGGTGGTTTTCCCTTTATGGTTATTATGCTCTTAATGCTTTACTGCCTGCTGCGGTCTCTTTACTCCGAAAATCCATAAACTGATCCTGCCATCAATGAAGCGGATCTATGCTGGTTAAAGAAAAAGCGGGCCTTAAAAATTAAAACAGGTTTGAAGGGCTGTCCAGCGCCGGCAGCCCTTCAAGCGTATGCATCCGCCGGGTGTTTATAAAGTCGGGAAGTAATCATTTATAAAATGTGAATATATCCCGTGTTCGCGACCAGTTGACATAGATA
>SLRT01000118.1 GCA_007130825.1 Syntrophomonadaceae bacterium
CATCTTCGACCACCAGGACTCTTTTTCCTTTTATTAAATGGGGATCTTCTACCGTAATTTTTGATTCTGCTTTCACGATGGCAGACCCGGGGTTCACACTTTTTATATTTTTTAAAATACAGGAAATAACTAGCAAAATATATAAAGATAATTTTTAGAATAAAAACTACAAAGTTTTTTGTAGTTTAGTTAACATATTTTTTGTAGTGTATGTTTTATTTTATAAGATAGACTAGGAATAAAACAGAAGAGCAAAGCAAAGGTTAAAATATTATTGACCAACTTCAATTAGGATACATACTGGATTAATTAGAGGCAACTATATTTTGAATCAAACATTAAAATGTTAAAAACTTCAATTGTCCAGGACAAAATCACTAATGACTGTTACCGGTTCTTTCTGAAACACCGGGGAAATCAAGCATTAAACTTTGCAGCTGATACTATAAAACTTCTTAATCTAAACCACTGTAATTAAATGCAAATTATCCAGCAACAAAAAATAACTTCAAAAAGTTTTAAAACATATATCTTTAAACACGGAAAATACTGTAACCATCAAAAGGAGGTGAGAAAAGCCAGACTAAATCTGTCTAGCCAATAATTGCGATTGAGGTAAAAAGAGGAGAAACAAAAAAGAATATAATCAGTAATACTAAGGAGGCTGTTTGCTAAATGAATAAAATTAGATATCCATTTTTAGCGGTGGTTTGTGTTTTGCTTCTGGTAGTTTTTGTCGGGTTAGGTTGTGAACCGGCTGAAGAAGTAGTTGAAGAACCGGTAGAAGAACCGGTGGATGAGCCTGAAGAGGCAGAGCCGGAAGAAACTATCGACTGGGTTTTTAACATCAGCTCCACAGGTACGGCGACCTCGCCCTTTGGCAAGGCCATTTCCCACTTTAAAGAACGAGTGGAAGAAGAAAGCAATGGTCAGCTGCAGATCGAACTGCATTTTGGCGGAGCGCTTGGCTACGGGGCCAGCGAAATGTTGGAAGCTATTAGCGAGGGTTTCGTTGATGGCGGTGATCTCTCGCTTCCTCATATCGCCGGAGCAGAACCCCTGGGCAACTTCGGCTCGTTGCCTTTTCTGCACCATGGCTACGACGAATACTGGGATTGGCTGGATAACCTGCTTGTGCCCCGCCTGACACCGGTCCTGGAAGATAATTGGGGCGTGGTGCCTTTTGGCTCTTTTACCTTCGGTCAGATGTACCTCTTGTGGAATGAACCGCTCAACGATGTTGAACAATTGGAAGGCGAGCGCTTTCGGGTCTTTGGCGACACCACTGTCAAACTCTTCGAGTCGCTGGGTGTTAACGTTATCTACCTGGAAGTGGAAGAACTGGCGGGTGCCATGGAGCGCGACATGATCGATGGCATGCCAAACAGTAACCCTCTGATCGATCAGTTGGAAGCTTGGGAATACTATGACTACCGCAACGAAATGGGGGCAGTAATCGGTTCGTCACTGTTCGGGATCAACAAGGAGAGCTTTGAAGCCCTGCCACCAGACTTGCAGCAAATCGTGCTTGATGTCGGGGAGGAGATGACCCAGGCCGGGCGTGACTACTTGATAGAAGATGATACTAAGTGGGACGAGGAACTGCCTGAAAGGGGTATGGAGACGCACCACGTGCCCGAAGAAACCGTGGAGGAGATGCGGGAACACGGCAAGGATGCCTGGATCGAATGGGCTGCAGAGGAAGGCGGCCTGGCCCAGGAGATAATGGACGAGACCTTTGAATATCTAAACATCGAGCACTAATGTAAACCGGGGCACCGCGGGTGGGACGCGGTGCCTCCGATTTACTAATTGATGTCCAAAGCGGCATCGAACGGAGGGTCGAGAGTGAGTGAACAAACCCGTTCAAATTGGATTAAAAAGATAAACTGGGTTGCTGACAAGGTGGAAAGCTTGTCAGAGTTTGCTGCCTACCTGGCTTCAACCTTCGTCATAGTCGCAGTAGTGGTGATCCTGGCGGACGTTTGGGTGCGCAACGTGACCGGGCGATCCATCGACGGCGTAACGGAGTTATCTTCGTGGCTCATGGCCGCCCTGAGTTGGATGGCCTTGAGCTATACCCTCAAGGAGAATGGCCACATCCAGGTACGGATTTTGATCGACCGCCTATCGGCGCGGAACCAGCAGGTACTGAATATTTTCTTGTACCTGGTTGGCGTGGGGTTCATGATTTTTCTTGTCGATGCCATGTGGGACCGTTTGCACTGGTTCATTGACCGGGGGCAAAGGGGCATGGAAATAAAGGTGCCCATTTGGTGGTTGTATTCCTTGGCCCTCACTGGCGCCTGCCTGTTCTTGCTGCAATTTGTGGTCGGGCTGTGGCGTGCCCTGGCTGTCATGATCAAAGGTGCTCCCCATACATCCAATTCTCCCGATGGGGGGTTCTAATATGGAAGCTTTATGGTGGCCGATGATGGTCCTGTTTATCACGCTGCTAATCTTTCTGGTTTCCGGTCTCTGGTTAGGCGTGGGAATTACCCTGGTGGCGATTATCGGCGGATTCTTTTTCACCGATCTGCCTGTGGCGGGCATAATTACCCGCATTCAGTTTTCACAGAGTACCAGCTATACCCTGATGGCTATTCCTATGTTCGTTTTAATGGGCCAGATTTTGTTTTACTCTGGTATTGTAGATCACCTCTATAAGGGACTTACCCCATGGGTTTCCCGCTTGCCCGGCAAGCTGCTTCAAACGAACGTGCTATCGTGCACTCTTATGTCGGCTATTACGGGCTCCACCGTGGCCACAGCAGCGACGATCAGCAGTATTTCCGTGCCGATCCTGCGTGAACGTGGCTATGCTACCGGTCCCGTGGTGGGCACCATCGGCGGCGCTGCGCTGGGTCTCCTCATCCCGCCCAGCCTCTATTTTATTATTTATGGCATGCTGACGGAGCAGTCTATTAGCAGGCTGTACACCGCCGGGTTGTTACCCGGTCTGATGACTCAACTGATGTTCATGGTTTTTGTGGGTGTGCTGGCTACTGTACGCCCGCAGCTCACACCAGGACGGGAACCGATCACGAAATGGGACCTTCTCTACAGCCTGCCGCGGGTTTTGCCCACAATCGGGCTGATAGCTCTTGTCCTCGGTATGATTTATCTTGGTATTTCCACCGTTACGGAGGCGGCGGCTATCGGTGTGCTGGGCGCTTTTATCCTAATGATTGCTTTCCGGCGCTTCAGCTGGCGGGATGTCAAGACTTCACTCTTTAACACCGTGCGTATCAGCGGTATGATCATTTTTATCATGATGGCGGCCATGGTGCTTGCTAATATTATCGGTTACCTCGGCATCCCGACCCAACTGGCCCGGATGGTAACCGAGAGCAGTATAGCCAGTCCGGGGGTCATCTTTTTACTTATTGTGTTGATGTACTTGTTTTTGGGCACTTTTCTCGACGGCATGGCCATGGTGTTGCTTACCCTGCCAGTGGTGTTCCCCGTCATCATCGCTCTGGGTTATGATCCCATCTGGTTTGGAGTTGTCCTGGCGCTTATGATCGAGATTGCCCAGATCACTCCTCCTATGGGCTTCGGTATTTACGTGTTGCAAAGCTCCACTGGTCTGCCGCTAACTCATATTATGAAGTGGCAGCTGCCTTTTGTAATAATAATGTTGCTCGCGGTTTTATTGCTTTATGTTTTTCCCCAGATTGCGCTCTATCTGCCAGCGACCATGCGTTGAGGAGAAGATAGCTTGAACACAGCGACAAGCAAAGGGAGTATATTCCAATGAACGACAACAGTTCCTGCGGCGGGTGGACGCGACTAGCCGCGATCGTGCCGTCACCCAATGTCATCCTCGAGCCCGATATGATTGCGCTCCTGCCTTCCGGAGTGACGGCCCATTTTGCCCGGGTCGGCCTGGAGACGGCATTGACCGAGGAACTGTTGGAACAGATGGCTGATGAACTGATGCATGAAAGCAGAAAACTGGCGCTGTTAAGTCCGGCGGCCCTCGGATATGGATGTACATCGGGCAGCTACTTTCAGGAAGGCGATTTCGATGAACGTATGGTGCGCCGTATGATGGAGGCCTCAGGAGGCATCCCGGCCACCACGGCGACAACGGCCGCCCTGGCGGCATTGCGTGAATTGGGTGTCTGGCAGATCGCCTTCATCAGCCCGTACGAACAGGCAATGCACATCCGGGGTATTGACTACTTTTCCCGCCGGGGCTTTGCCGTCCGCGGCGATGCCTGTTTAGGGTTAATGGAGGAAGAGGCAATAGGGCAGGTTACCACCGAAACCATTTCCGAACTGGTGCAGCGAGCAGACAGTCCCCGGGTCGAGGCAATTTTCATCAGTTGCACCGGCTTGCCAAGCCTGGCCGCCTTGCCTACCCTGGTAGCCGAACAGAATAAACCCGTGTTAACCAGTAACCTTACTTTTACCTGGCATTTGCTGCACCTGGCAGGTGTCCTTGATACCCTGACAGCAAGATCTCTGCTGACTGCACAATGGCAATGAATCCCATTATCTGCCTTTAATCATCCCTCGGTATGAGTTCTTGACAGTCCGAGCGAAAGAAAACAGCGGGCAAAGAAAGCGATAAAGGAGGAGATTAGATGACTGACCACTACAGGCCTCCAGCCGTACCCAGGCCTCTGCGCGTATTGATTCTTGGCGCAGCAGAGCCGGCGTGGTATCAGGAGGCACCTGATGTCCAGCAAGAATATGTGCTGCCGGCGATGTTTTCCTGTTTTCGCCGTTGGAGCGAGGAAATGGGTGCTCGCTGCCTTGGTACCTTTGACGACGATCTGCTTATGGTCGGGACGCCGCGCACCCGCCAATGGAGTTTTTACCTGCTTTACGAGGTGCCAGACTTGGAGACAATCACGGCTATGATTAATCTGCTGCGCACGCCTATCGGCGGTATACGGTTGGACCGCTACTTCCGGGCGGAAGCTCTGGTGGGCCGGGGTTTTTTCCCGGTTGAAGCACCGCCGGATACCGATGGCGGTACCGACAAAACTACCGGCTGATGGCCTTCGTTCTTGATATACAGTAGAATATAACGAAGCGATTGGGCCTGAGATGGTTTGCATTTCTAAGGGTTGGGCAGAAGCAATGTGTAACGAGTTGACAGATTGTGATGTGCGGGATCCGATTATGGGTTATCCGGCCATGAAAAATATTTTATGCAGGATCACTACTGCGCAACATGCAAATTGATTATCTTTATTTCTTGCAGTTATATCTACGGCCTTGCCAGGGGTTTTTTTATTTGATGTCTGGTTGTTTGAGTTAAAATAAGTGAAATGAAAAGGTGAGTTAATATGGATTCTGGTAGTGCTTTGAATCTCATTAAAAACAGAAGAAGCGTTAGAGTTTTTGATAATAAAAAAGTTAACATTGAAGAACTGATAGATCTAATTGAAGCTGCTATTTGGGCACCATCCGGGAGCAATATACAAGCCTGGTTCTATGGCATTGTAGATGAAGAGGATATTTTAGAAAAGATAAAGAGCTTTAGTCCTGGTTTATTTGGCGATCCTCCAAATTTGATCATTTTATGCACGGATAATAAAACAGCTTTTAAAAAAGGTGGGAAGATGGGAAAAGAAGTAGTTATATATGATATTGCAATGGCAGCTGAAAATATATTATTACTTGC
>SLRT01000069.1 GCA_007130825.1 Syntrophomonadaceae bacterium
CTTTGAAACTACTGCAGCTTACAGCTGGCAATAACTCGTTTTATTTGTTTTAACCTGAAGCATCCTGTCTAATGATCTGAATGCCGCCTTTCTTATATTTTCCGGCACAGTAACCTGATGCTGCATGGTTTCAAGTGCAGCTTTAATTTTTTCCAGGTTGTTTAATTTCATATCGGAACAGACCAGTTCCCGGGACAGTAAATAAAATTTTTTATCCGGGTTATCTTTTTTTAGTTTATACAAAGTACCCATTTCCGTACCGATAATAATCTTTTCGGAATCCGTTTCTTTAGCAAATCTGATCATCTCCGCAGTGCTTCCGACATGGTCGGCCAAAGCGATTACTTCCGGGCGGCACTCGGGATGAACGGTGACAATTCCATCGGGATATAAATTACGCAGTTCATGCACGTCAGCAGCTGTAACTGCATTATGAGTGGCACAGCACCCATCCCAGGGGATTATTTCTTTTTCTGTATTACCAGCCACATAATCGGCCAGGTTTTTATCCGGGACAAAAAGAACCTGGTTTTCCTCAAGGGAGTTAACGATCCCTGCTGCATTAGAAGAAGTACAGCAGATATCGCTTAAAGCTTTTATTTCTGCAGAGCTGTTCACATAACAGACTACTGCAGCCTCCGGGTATTCTTCCTTTTTAGCCTGCAGTTCCTCAGGATTTATACTTTCCGCAAGAGGACAGCCGGCCTTTAAATCCGGTTGAAGTACTGTTTTTTCCGGAGAAAGAATGTAGGCGCTTTCGGCCATAAATTTAACTCCGCAAAAAACTATAACATCAGCAGTTGTAGAAGCTGCAAGCTTGCTTAAGCCGAAAGAATCTCCAGTGTAATCGGCTATTTCCTGCACCTCGTCAAGCTGATAATTATGGGCCAGAATAATGGCGTTATGTTTTTCTTTCAGGGCGGTTATTTCGTCTTTTAACTTCAAAATATTCATTACAGTACCCCTCTCTGTTTACTGTTGTATAGATAGGTGTCTTGTCATTTACTGATAAAAAATTTTAGCGCATAGCATCCACTAAGTCAATCATTTATCTTTAGCAGGTAACCGGACCTTTCCAGCTCCTTTTCGATGTGGAAAAAAACTTCCTCGCTTGCAGCTTCAACTGTATGAAGATGGACCCCGTCTGTTAAAGCAGAAAGAGGTTTTGAACTGGAACTTTCCAGGCTTTCGATAAATTCCTTGATATCCCGGCGCGATCCAAGCATCAGCATGCCCTTCAATTCCCCATAAACCGGGTGCTCTACCAGAACATCAACCACCTTTCCCCCGGTATCAACGATTATTTCTAATTCATGCTTCATCTCTTCATGATTATGGCGCATGGCAAAGGTTTTTCGGTAAACTGCAGGGGTTAAGCTTTCTACAAAAATATATCCCCGGGGTGTCGCCAGTATTTGCTCACCCATAGCCCGGAGAATAGAAATATCCTGAACGATGACCTGCCTGCTAACCGCTAACTGTTCAGCCAGTCTTGAACCAGCAACGGGCTGAACGGCCTTTTCTTAAATTTTTGTTATTCTTTCTCTTCTCGAATTAGGATTCACAACCAAACACCCTTATCAAATCAAGTCTATTTATCATTAGGTGCGTTAACTGGCTTATACTTGTTGATCCCGGGTAGATTGACCCCAAATAATCACCAGGTGCTTTAAGGAAAAGTTAAGTCCTATTATGCAGCAATTCTTCCAATCTCGCAATTATTACTTTTAGCATCAATAAAAGAAAGCGCTGCATCATATGCAGCAGTGCCTTCTTTAATAATTCATTATTCCGCTGTTTTACTGTTAGTCACTTCGCTGTTTTACATATGCTGAGAGCACCGTTTTGTTCCAACCGGATAATGACCACCAGTGATCGGCCACCATCCCTCGTTATAATGTTTCAACAGGACCGGAGGGGATAGCGTAGATCACTTCAGGAATGTAACCAGGCGCACTTTCAAGGAATATAGCATTTTATGCAGACAGGTCAAATGATTTAACTTGTATACATATGATCACACCGGTGGTTTGAGCTTGAGGATCAAGAATAACATGCAGGCAAAAACATCAACTTTGATTTGCTACACTCCTCCGGCAACCAGTTTCATGAGCCTGGCCAGGTATTCATGTTACAGGTCCTTCTTATAAACCAGCCTGGGTTTTTCCAAAAACACCTTTGTATCTGTTGGAATCGATTCGGTAAGCCAGACATTACCGCCAACCACAGATCTCGCCCCGATGACCGTATTTCCTCCGAGTATTGTTGCCCCTGAATAGATAATTACATCATCTTCAATGTCAGGATGACGTTTTTGCCCCCGAAGCTTATCCCCTGCGTCCCGCGGCAGTGAAAGGGCGCCCAGCGTTACTCCCTGATAGATACGCACGTCTTTACCAATTGTCGCTGTTTCGCCGATGACAACTCCTGTTCCATGATCGATCACAAAGCGCTCGGCGATTCTTGCTCCCGGATGAATATCAATACCGGTATGGCTGTGGGCATGCTCGGTCATAATCCTGGGCAAGAGAGGAACATCCAGCTGGTAGAGTAAGTGTGCCACCCTGTAAACAGTAATCGCGTAAATTCCGGGATAGCTGAAAATTATTTCATCATAACTGTAGGCAGCTGGGTCTCCATCATATGCGGCATGAACATCTTCCGCCAGGGCATCTTGAATCGAAGTAATTTTACCCATTACCTTTAATGTAATGTCATAACCGGTCTCGATGCACTCACGACAGGTCAGATCATACCTGAGACAATCATGCCTGATGCTGCTTATAACCTGCTCGGACAACATACTGTAAAGCTGGGTTGCGCTCTGGCCAATATGAAAACTTAGATTTACGGGATCAAGTTTTTCAGGGTTAAAATAACCGGGGAAAATAATTTCTAAAAATTTATCGATTATTTTTACAACAGAGTTTTTTGATGGTATCGGTTCATAATCAACATGTCTATTGTTTTTTTGCTCAAGACAGTTATCAATAATCTGTTGCACTACCCGTGGAAGTTTTTCGCGATACCTTGCCATTATATCTTCTTCTGTAGTGCAGTTAATATCCTTTGTTTGATCCTGGTTCACCATTTTGTTTTCCTCCCTGGAAATGGTTAAATAAATTTCCTGTATTAAACCTTAATTTTATGGTTAGTCTAGCTGCAAACCATATTTTAGGTAGTATAACGCACAAACTTTTTCATGACAAGTTCAACAGCAAAAGACGCTTGACACCATACCCCCTGGGGGTCCATAATTAATAAAGATACTATATTCATAAAGACAGTATTAGACCTGGTAATAAAGTTTTGACCATACCAAAGGTGCTTATTCGAGCATCTATAAAAATTAAAAAGGGGCAAAGTGTAATGACTGAAAAAAGTACTGCCAACGGTTATAACGATGCAGACAACGGCCAAAGTTGCCATCATGAACTACGCGGGAGTTACCAGAATAACAAAAAAAATATTCTGGATGGCTTGAAACGGATAGAAGGACAGGTAAGGGGCATACACCGAATTGTTGAAGAAGAAAGATATTGTGTTGATGTACTCAATCAGATAGCTGCCGCCAGAATGGCCCTGGCCCGCCTGGCCATGTTAATCCTTGAAGATCACACCAGGGGATGTGTCAGCAATGCTATTCTGGACATAGAAAGCGAAGAAAAAACAATAGAAGAACTGATGGATGTGATTAAAAGACTTTTATGAGTTTTACCGGCCCTGGTAAAATTACTGTTCTTCCTTCTTTGTAGCCCTAACCTGGCTTTCTATTACCGTTTACATTTACCAAGCAAAAAATGCTGGGCTAAAACTACCCGGTTTTTTAACGCCCATTTAACTTCCACATCTTCAAATTGGTGAAGTAAAACATACGCTGTTGGCCTTTTTGCTATTAATGACAGGAAGGGCTTTTTCCTTCAAACTCCTCGGCATTGGATTCAGCCAACCGGTATAAAAAGCGCTGCCACCAGTTTCTCCCAATATGCTTGTCAGGATCATTACTGAAGTGATCACGGCAACCTTCACAACAAAACTGGTATGTTTGTCCTTTATACGTATATGTTGCTTTTACCTGCTCTTCTTTTAAATTACTTTTGCATACAGGATCCAGATACATAATCAACCTCTCCTTCCTGGAACCTTTTGTTACAGCTTGTTTAAGCTGTTAACCGGACAATTCTGCTCCGTAACCGCTATCTTTGATTACCTGAAGCAGGTCCTCTTGATTTAACTGATCCGGATTATAATCGACATAAGCTTTTTCTGAAGCAAGGTCTACTTTGACCGAACCGACGCCGTTAGTCTGTTGCAAGGCTTTTTCGACGCTCTGAACACAATGATTGCAACTCATTCCGGATACATTTATAACCGCTTTTTTCTGACTCATTATCTTGCACCTCCTTTTTAATGTCGGTTTTTAATACGCCTGCATTAAACGATTCCTATTTGAACCGGTTCACTTTGCAGCGACAGGCTCTTCTTTCGCTTTTTTCGGCCCCGACGCCGGAGGCTTCTGATCGGGGTACGACGGCTCAATTTTAGCTTTTTTCAAGAGAGTTGAATTTAAAACCACACTGATCGAACTTGTGGCCATGGCTGCCGCACCAATCATCGGGTGCAGTAATCCGAAAAAGGCCGCCGGAATAGCCAGGGCATTATAAATCCAGGCCCAGAAATAATTTTGCTTAATCTTTCCAAAGGTAGCAATGGACAGTTTGATCGCTCCGATTACCGCGCTTAGTTCGCCCCGGACCAGGGTTATATCGGCTGCTTCAATGGCAATATCGGTACCGGTCCCAATCGCAATCCCGACATTGGCTTGCTTTAAAGCGGGAGCATCGTTAATCCCGTCCCCCACCATCGCTACAGTTCCAAACTCCTCTTGCAGTTTCTTGATTTCATCAACTTTGCCGTCAGGCAGAACTTCGGCCAGCACTTTGCTAATGCCCACTCCGCGGGCGATGGCATTTGCCGTTCTCGGGTTGTCACCGGTAATCATTGCTGTGCGGAGCCCCATTTTTTCCAGTTCGGCAATCGCCGGTATAGAATCTTCCTTTAGGGTATCAGCAACGGCAATAATCCCGGCCATGTCCCCGTCAATAGCGATTAACATCGCTGTTTTAGCCTCATCTTCAAGCCTTTCCATTTCTTCTTTATATTTTTCATAGGCTACTTCTTTCACCTTCATCAAGTTGCGGTTTCCGACCAAAACCTGTTTTTCATTCACACGGCCCTGGACCCCTTTGCCGCTCAAAGCTGAAAAGTCTTCTACTGCATGCAGATCCGGGTTCTCCTCCCTGGCTCTTTCAACTACAGCCGCACCAAGGGGGTGTTCGGATGCGCTTTCAATGCTGCCGGCGTACAACAGCATGTCGTTTTCAGTATGGCCATTAAAGGGAATCACATCGGTTACCTCAGGTTTACCCTTGGTAATAGTTCCCGTTTTATCAAAGGCAATCATCCTGACGTCCTTCATGGTCTGGATCGCCTCTCCTTTTCTGATTAAAATTCCTTTCTCTGCGCCCAGGCCGCCGCCGACCATGATTGCTGTAGGAGTGGCC
>SLRT01000007.1 GCA_007130825.1 Syntrophomonadaceae bacterium
ACTGCCTGGTTACCGGGGCAGCCGGATTTGTCGGAGCTCACCTGGTCCGGCGGCTTTTGGCCGGGGGCTGTCCGGTGACCGGGATCGATTGTTTTACAGATTACTATGACCGGCAGATAAAAGAGAATAACGTCGCCGATTTGCTTAAAAACCCTTCATTTAAGTTGATCCGCCGGGATGTTGTCGATATCGAAGACAGCTGGGTCGACGGGGTGCAGTGGGTATTCCACCAGGCAGCCCAGGCCGGGGTGCGCGCAAGCTGGGGCGGGGAGTTTACCCACTATACCAGGCACAATGTCCTGGCCACCCAGCGCCTGCTTGAGTGGGCCGTGCGCAGCAAACCGGAGCGTTTAGTTTTCGCCTCTTCCTCATCGGTGTACGGGGACACCGGCAAACTGCCCATGCATGAAAACGACCTGCCCCGTCCGCTTTCCCCGTACGGAGTGACCAAGCTGGCCGCAGAGCACCTCTGCGGCCTTTATCACCAGAATTTTGCTGTGCCGGCGGTCAGTTTACGCTACTTTACCGTTTACGGCCCCGGTCAGCGGCCTGATATGGCTTTTTACCGCTTTATCCATTCGATCCTGGAAGACGGCAAGATAGTTGTTTACGGCAGCGGCGAACAGACCCGCGATTTTACCTTCATCGACGATATAGTTGAGGCCAACCTGGCAGCGGCGCAAGCGGGCCTTGCTGCCGGACGGGTTTACAATATCGGCGGCGGCAGCCGCATATCGGTAAACGGAGTGCTCGAGATTTTGCAGAATTTGGCCGGAAAGCAGCTTAGCATAAGGCATGAGCCGGTCCAGGCCGGTGATCCGCCGCATACCTATGCTGATACTGCAAAGGCTAAAGAAGAACTTGGTTTCATCCCGCGCACTCCCCTGGAAAAAGGACTGAACATTATGTTAACGAGTTTTAAAAAAAGGATTATGTCTAGCTGATTATTTTAGCAAAGGAGCTATTATTTTAAAGAACTGCGGTCATCTTCCGCTTCGCCGGTCTGGCTGCGGGTAAAATAGAGGACTAAAAATGCGCCAAATCCGGCGGCGATGAAAAAAGCGATGTTAAACTGTTCGGGCAGCAAAGCCCGGGTGGAGCCGATAATCAGGCCGGCCAGCAAAAAAGAGATCGCTGCGTGGTAGCGCCGGTAGAGGACGGAAAGCAGGCGGGCCAGGCCCAAGAGGCCGAGGGCAAAACCGGCGCCAAAGAAAGCGAGACTTAACCACTGCCAGTTGCTGACCGCAAAGATCATCTTGTCATAGAGGTTTAAGATTATCAGGATGGAACTGCCGGAAACGCCGGGCAATATCATGGTCGCGCTGGCCAGTGCACCGCCGATAAAGAAATGAACCGATCCGCCGGGGGGCAGTGCGGTAAAGGTCCGGGTCGGTTCACAGATAAAAAACCAGGTGACCAGGAAACCGGCAAGGCCAAGAATTAGCGGCCAGGGTTTTAAAAAAGGTCTGGCGCGGTAATTGATTACTGTTTTCACAGAGGCCAGGAGCATACCCATTAAAAAGGCCATAATCAGAAGGCTGTAGTGTTCGAGCAGGTAGCTTATAACAAAAACACCGGTAAGGCCGCCTGCAACTGCTCCGATGATCATAAGCAGGTAAGGTTTGATGCGCATGACCGCTAGGTCTTCAAGAAAACGGCGGTAAAAACCAAGAATAAGGATTACCGTTCCGGCGCTCAGGCCGGGCAGGATCATGGCGACGCCGATAAATGCTCCCTGCAGTAGTTTAAGAATCAAGGTGGCTCCTTTTTGCCCGATCTTATTGGATCAATATTATTGTAACTTCGCCATTATCGCCGGCGGATCCTTTTGGCTTTGCTTATATTTTATTAAATGCGGGAAAAATGGTATGATCAGGACGATAAGATCAACAGGTAAAGATTGGGTAAAGATTGATTGATACTTATTTTGCGAAGGTTTGTTCATGGTCGATATTATAACTGTAGAATATGATCAAAAAATTAAGGAAATCGGGGTTGTTTCCGATACCCATATCCCGGCCAGGGGGCATTATATTCCGGCCAGGGTATTTCAGCTGCTAGAGGATGCGCAATTAATCCTCCATGCCGGCGACCTGGTCGATCAAGTCGTTCTCGATGAACTGAGCGCCCTGGCGCCGGTGGAGGCGGTGGCCGGAAACATGGACCCCGGTCACCTGCAAAAACGCCTCGGTAAGGTAAAACTGATCAAAATCGGCGCTCTGTCCATTGGCCTGCTGCACGGTGATTTTAGCGGCCGGCGGATTGATTTGGAACAGCTGGAAGGGATTTTTAAGCCGGAAAAACCCGGGGCTGTTGTCTTCGGCCACCTGCATGAACCGGTATCCAAAATGCACCGGGGCACGCTATTTTTTAATCCCGGTTCGGTTATCGATCCGCGCCGCAGAAACAAGCGGTCATGCGGCCGCCTGTTGATCAGCGGAAACGAAATTAAAGGCGAAATATTTTTTGTCGAGTAAGTCAGATGACGATTAAGGAAAACAGGAGGTGTGATCATGACCCCGGACAAAGAGCAGGAATTGAAAGACCGGATCTTAAAGGAAGCAGAAGAACAAAAACTGCCCTGCAGCAAGGCTTTTGCCCTGGCTGCAGATATGAATTCTACTGTGGCCGCGGTGGGCAGGGCCTGTAACGAGCTTGAGGTTAAAATTATCAGCTGTCAACTGGGCTGTTTTTAAGTTAACAGCTAATAAATACGAATTATAAAGCAGAGATATACAGCGATAATTGTAGTTATTAAGATATATATCATTATAATGCAAGTAAACAAGGTGACAGGTCTATATATGGCCTGTCATTATGTTTGCTACTCCGGGAATAGTAACGTATTATTAGTGATGACATTATTAGCACTCACTGTTAACGAGTGCTGCTAAAAAAGCATAAAGGAGGCAGGTTGAATGAACCTCAAACCATTAGCAGATCGTGTTGTTGTCAAGGTTTTGGAGGCGGAAGAGAAAACATCCAGCGGTATTGTGCTGCCGGACAAGGCCAAGGAAAAGCCGCAGGAAGGCGAAGTTAAGGCAGTCGGCACCGGAAAAGTCCTTGATAACGGCACCAAGCTGGAGATGGAGGTTAAGGTCGGCGATAAGGTGATTTTTTCCCGCTACGCCGGCACCGATGTGAAGGTCGATGGCGAAGAATACCTGATTTTACGGCAGGATGATATTTTAGCCCTTCTTAATTAGCCATCGTAAATTCAAAAGAAATCAATAAGCAGTCTAATCAAGGATAAGGAGGTTTTATAACATGGCAAAACAGATAATTTTTGAAGATGAAGCCCGGCGCGCGCTGGAAAGAGGAGTTAATCAGTTAGCGGATACAGTAACAGTAACTCTCGGGCCGAAAGGACGCAATGTAGTTTTAGACAAGAAGTTTGGTGCTCCCCAGATTACAAACGACGGGGTCACAATTGCCCGTGAAATTGAATTGGAAGATCCCTTTGAAAATATGGGCGCCCAGTTAGTCAAAGAGGTGGCCACCAAGACTAATGATGTCGCCGGAGACGGCACTACCACAGCCACCTTGCTGGCCCAGGGGATTATTCGCGACGGACTGAGGAATATTGCCGCCGGTGCAAACCCGATGATCATGAAGCGGGGTATTGAAAAAGCAGTGGAAGCAGCAGTTAAGGAATTGGAAAACATGAGCAACCCGATCGAGACTAAAGAAGATATTTCTCATGTAGCGGCTATTTCAGCCGATGATGATGCGATCGGTGAATTGATTGCTGAAGCAATGGAAAAGGTCGGTAAAGACGGCGTGATCACCGTTGAAGAATCGAAAGGATTTACCACCGATTTGAAAGTTGTCGAAGGGATGCAGTTTGACCGCGGTTATATTTCACCGTACATGGTTACCGATACCGAGAAGATGGAAGCAGTTTTAGATGAACCTTATATTCTTTTAACTGATCGCAAAGTAAGCAATATTCACGACCTGCTGCCGCTGCTGGAAAAAATTGTCCAGCAGGGCAAGTCACTTATGCTCATTGCCGAAGAAGTGGAAGGCGAAGCTTTAGCTACCCTGGTTGTCAACAAGCTGCGCGGAACTTTTACCTGCGTGGCAGTTAAAGCTCCCGGTTTTGGCGATCGGCGCAAGCAAATGCTTGAAGACGTCGCTGTTTTGACCGGTGGTCAGGTTGTTTCAGAAGACCTGGGTCTCGATCTGAAAAATGTCGAAATCGACATGCTCGGCCGTGCCCGCCAGGTCAGGATCACCAAAGAAGAAACAGTTATTGTCGATGGTTTTGGCGATTCAGAAGAAATCAAGAAGCGCATCGCCCAGATCAGGACCCAGATTGAAGACAGCACCTCTGACTTTGATCGCGAAAAATTGCAGGAACGCCTGGCCAAGCTGGCCGGCGGTGTTGCAGTAATTGAAGTCGGAGCGGCAACTGAAACAGAAATGAAAGAGAAAAAACTGCGTATTGAGGATGCTCTATCTGCAACCCGGGCCGCAGTTGAAGAAGGTATTGTCCCCGGTGGCGGGATCGCCTACCTGAATGTGATAGCTGCCATCGAGAAGCTGGAAAATGAACTAAGTGGAGATGAGGGAACCGGCCTGGGTATTGTTAAGAGTTCTCTTGAAGACCCGGTTCGGGTTATCGCCGATAATGCCGGATCGATAGGTTTCGTAGTTGTTGAAAAACTGAAATCGATGGATAAAGGGGTTGGATTCAATGCCCTGACCGGTGAATTTGAGCCTATGATTCCGGCCGGTATTGTTGACCCGACTAAAGTGGCCCGTTCAGCGATCCAGAATGCGGCCAGCATCTCCGCCATGTTCTTAACCACAGAAGCAGTGGTTACTGATAAACCTGAAGAAAACGGCGGAGGCGGCGGCGGAATGCCCGGCGGCGGAATGCCCGGCGGCGGAATGCCGATGATGTAAGAAAAAACTGCCTGAAATGCAACAGTCAAGCCCCCTCGGATGAAGGGGGCTTTTTTTTGTGGTGCGCCCGGCGTAGGAGTTTAAGTGCGGCGGGAGATTCGGCGGCTAAAACCGCGCCGATCGCATTTGATGCAGAAACCGCAGGCTGCCTGCAAATAATTACTGCGAAAAAGGGGCAAATAAAGGCAATTAAAGCAGCGCCCGGTTAAATGTTACAGCGGTTGATAATAATTATGCCACTGGAGAATTAGGCATTGTTCAAGTGTAAATGAATGCAGTAAAAAAAAGATGCGCTGTGCCCTGGTGCGAAGTAAAATATGGCGGATGATTTTTAGCGCGGGTTTCAGTTTATTTTTTAGAACTTGAAGGATTATTAATTAATATGGCGAAAAATATAACTTGTTAATTGTTGATGCAAGCAGTACTGATATAGACGAGGGAAAGTGTGTCTAGGGTTCCGCCGGAATAACCGGTTGAAGGATTTATTTTAGGCCGTTTATTCCGGGCAGGTCCGAGTGACACAGGCATCCACGATAACCTGAAGCTTTTTGCCGGATGTCACACCGGAGGGATAAAAACCCAGGCGGGTAGGTTTCACTCGACACCTATCTGTGTGGGTTTAATATTATTCCGGGAGGTGAGCCGCGAACTGACGATTATAAACCGGGCAATTAATTATGAGTTTTCGGTTGATGTGGAGTTATCGATGCTGGTTAAATTTCTGTTCAATTAAATCTTAGGAGGAATATAATGAACAAGCTTTTTCAGTTTAAGGAGAATAATACCAACGTTAAAACTGAAATTACCGCCGGCTTAACCACTTTTATGACCATGGCCTATATTATATTTGTTAATCCGGATATTTTAAGCGCTGCCGGCATGGATTTTGGCGCGGTCATGACGGCCACGATTATTGCCGCCGGGGTGACTACGATTTTGATGGGCTTGCTGACCAATTATCCTTTTGCCCTGGCCAGCGGAATGGGTTTGAACGCATTTTTTGCTTTTGTTGTCGCCGCCCAGTACGGCTGGCAGGCAGCCCTGGGAGCAGTTTTTATTTCCGGAATAATCTTTTTTATTTTAGCGGCTACGGGGGCTGTTTCCTTTTTTGACGCCGCCGTTCCTTCCAGTTTGAAAAACGCAGTGGCTGCCGGGATCGGCCTTTTTATCGCATTTATCGGCCTGCAGAACGCGGGCATTATCGTCGGTTATGAAGCAACGCAGGTTACCCTCGGTGATCTGAGCGCACCCGGGCCCCTGCTTTCTTTGATCGGGCTTTTGATTATCGCTGTCCTGATGGCCCGCGGGATAAGAGGAGCGATCCTGATCGGTATCCTGTTGACTACCGTGGTCAGCTTTATAATGGGTATCCAGCCCTTGCCGACCGGGTTGGGCGATATCTTTGGTCTCCCGGCCAGCCTTTCGCCGATTCTTTTCCAGCTTGACCTGCGGGCGACCCTGGCCATACCTTTTTTCGTTATCTTTTCTTTTGTGTTTGTCGATGTTTTTGATACGATGGGTACGCTGCTGGGCACCGGAGCCCGGGCCGGTTACCTGGACGAAAAAGGCCGCCTGCCCAAGGTCAACAAGGCCATGCTGGCCGATGCGATTGGCACCGCGGGCGGTTCCCTGCTGGGCACGAGCACGGTAACCACCTACATCGAATCGACAGCCGGTATTTCTGAAGGCGGCCGGACCGGTTTTACTTCTGTTGTTGTCGGGCTGCTTTTTTTCTTAACCCTTTTCCTGGCCCCACTGGCCGGCCTGGTCCCCACTGAGGCAACTGCCCCGGCTTTGGTCATTGTCGGGGTAATGATGATGGGATCGGTGATGAAAGTCGACTTCAACGATTTTACCGAAGCTTTGCCCGCTTTTCTGACGATGATCTTTATGCCCCTGGCTTACAGTATCGCTGACGGCATAGCCTTTGGTTTTATCGCTTTTCCGCTGGTTAAAGTTGTTGCCGGAAAGACCGGGCAGGTGCACTGGCTGCTTTATATACTGGCCGCAATTTCACTGGTTCATTTCTTCTGGCCGCTGTAAATTCCCGGCGGGAGAAAGTAAAAAACAGTAAGCGGTTAGCATCCCCGGATCAGAGGCCAAATGCCGGCATTCAGGATGCGGCAGTGCCAATTAAATTTGCGGTTATGAGCTATAGGGTCCGGAAAAGGTTGGCACTGGACAACAGCGGGCAGCCGGGCTTTTTACCGGCTGTCCCGATGGATAATAACAGTTTAATGATGGAGTTGATAAAATGCCCGATGTAAAGGTCGGAATTGTGATGGGCAGTGATTCGGATCTGCCGATAATGGAGAAATGCTCCGAGGCGCTTGATTATTTCGGCATCAGTTACGAACTGGTAATTTCCAGCGCGCATCGCCATCCGGAAAAAACCGCCCGTTATGCCCGCGGTGCGGCCGAAGCCGGGATGAAGGTGATCATCGCCGGGGCCGGCGGGGCGGCGCATTTGCCCGGTGTTCTTGCCTCCATGACTTTACTGCCGGTGATCGGGGTTCCGATCGCTATTGAACCGATGCACGGTGTCGATTCACTGTATTCGATCGTGCAGATGCCCCAGGGTATACCGGTGGCCACGGTTGCGGTGAATGGGGCCTTTAACGCCGGTTTGCTGGCCGTAGAAATCCTCGCTTTAAATGACGACAAACTGTGCCATAAGCTGAACAACTATCGCCGGGAGCTGGCGGCAAAAGTCGAAGAAAAAGACTGCAAGCTGCGCGAGCAGAGCAGCCAGTGCAAATTTTCCGATCAAGGTGAAGCCGAATGATAGAACGCTATACCCGGCCGGAGATGGACAGGATCTGGAGCCTGGAAAACCGCTACCAAAAATTTTTGGATGTGGAGATCCTGGCTTCCGAGGCATGGGCGGATCTGGGTATGATTCCTCGTGAGGCGGCTGTGTTGATTGCCGAAAATGCTGCCTTTGATCTGGACCGGATCGAAGCCCTGGAAAAAGAAACCAGGCACGACGTGGTTGCTTTTACCCGCTGCGTGACTGAATCACTGGGAGAAGAAGGCCGCTATTTTCACTTCGGCCTGACTTCCTACGACGTGGTCGATACCGCCCTTTCGGTTTTGATTCGCGAGGCGGCCGGATTGATCAGCCAGGGGCTGTCGGAACTGGATGAGGCCTTAAAGGATCAGGCTCTGAAACATAAAAAAACACCAGTGGTCGGCCGCACTCACGGGGTTCACGCCGAGCCGACCAGCCTCGGTTTAAAATTTGCCCTCTGGCTCTGCGAGGTGCGGCGCGATCGCCAGCGGCTGGACCGGGCGGCTGAAACGGTGCGTGTAGGCAAACTTTCCGGGGCAGTAGGCAATTTTGCCCACATCGATCCCTTTATCGAGGAATATGTCTGCGCTAAGCTTGATCTTGAACCGGCGCCGGTATCGACCCAGGTTTTACAGCGTGATCGTCACGCCGAATTTGTCGGCACGCTGGCGATCATCGGAGCGACCCTGGAAAAGATGGCCCTGGAGATCCGCAACCTGCAGCGCACAGAAACAAGAGAGCTGGAAGAACCTTTTTACGCCGGTCAAAAAGGTTCTTCAGCCATGCCGCACAAGCGCAACCCGGTTACCTGCGAGCAGGTATGCGGGCTGTCCCGGCTGCTCCGGGGGTATGCCGGCACAGCCCTTGAAAATGTGGCCCTGTGGCATGAACGCGATATTTCGCATTCTTCAGTGGAAAGGGTAATCCTGCCGGACAGCACTATAATCACTGATCATATGGTGCAGCAAATGATCCGGGTGATCAGGGATTTGCAGGTTTATCCCGGGCAGCTGGCCCGTAATCTTGAGCTTACCGGCGGATTGATCTATTCCCAGCGGGTGCTCCTGGAGCTGGTCGAAAGCGGCCTGTCCCGCGAGACGGCCTATAACCTGGTCCAGGACTGCGCCATGAAATCCTGGGACAATGGCCGGCCTTTTAAAGAGGTCCTGGCTGAAGAAGCAGCGGTGCAGGAGCGCCTGGGCAGTGAAAAACTGGAAAGCTGTTTTGATGCGGAGCACTATCTTAGCCGGGTCGATCATGTTTATCGCCGCCTGGGACTGGATTGATCCGGATTTCATTAAGCATTACCGGCAGGCAAATACAGCGGATCGATAAATCAGGCTGAATTTGAAAAAAGGATATAATTGATTTAGCGCGAAATATTTTCCGGAGAGGTGATAAGCAAGGTGAATAAGGGAGAATTTTTATACGAAGACAAGGCAAAAAAAATATTTTATACCGACGATCCGTTACTGGTTCTGGTTGAATTTAAAGATGACGCCACCGCTTTTGACGGGGTCAAAAAAGACCGGCTGGAAGACAAGGGGATTTTAAACAACCGGCTTTCGGCCCTGTTTTTCAAGCTGTTGGAGGATAATGGCATAAAAACTCATTACCAGAAAACAGTCAGTGAGCGGGAAATGCTGGTCAAGGCGCTGGATATTATCCCGGTGGAAGTGATCGTGCGCAACATTGCCGCCGGAAGCCTTTCCAAGCGCCTTGGCATTCCTGAAAAGACCGAGCTCAAAAAAACGGTGCTCGAGTTTTCGCTCAAAGATGACGAGCTGCATGATCCGATGATCAACCACTACCATATTTACGCCCTGGAGCTGGCCCGGCCGGAAGAAATGGCCGAGATGGAAAAAACGGCCCTGCGAGTTAACGATATCCTGGTTCCCTACCTGAAGGAGCGAAACATCATCCTGGTTGACTTTAAATTAGAGTTTGGCCGTCATCAGGGCGAAATCGTTCTTGGCGACGAAATCTCCCCCGATACCTGCCGTTTCTGGGACAGCAGCAGCGGCGAAAAAATGGATAAGGACCGCTTCCGCGCTGATATGGGCGGGGTAATCGATGCTTACCGGGAAGTCCTGCGCCGCCTGGAAGGGGGCGAAGGCCCTGCAGTGGAAGGCAAAAGTTGAGGTAACTTTAAAAGCAGAAGTTAACGACCCGCAGGGCACAGCTGTGGAAAATTCCCTGAAAGCGCTGGGGTTTTCTGCCGTCCGGCGGGTGCGTGTGGGCAAATACCTGGAATTGATTTTGCATGCTTCCGGGCGGGAAGAAGCCGCCGCCCAGGTTGAAGAGATGTCCCGGCGCTTGCTGAGCAACCCGGTGATCGAGGATTTCAGCTATACTTTACAGGAGGCCGGGTTATGAAGTTCGGGGTGGTAGTCTTTCCCGGATCAAACTGCGATCTCGACGCCTATCACCTGGTTCGCGATGTGCTGTATGAACAGGTCGAATATATCCGCTATGATGTCCATTCACTCGGCAATTACGATTTGATTATTCTTCCCGGTGGCTTTACTTACGGCGATTACCTGCGTTCGGGGGCCATCGCCGCCCGCACCCCGGTGATCGGAGCGGTTAAAGATTTTGCCGGGCGGGGGGGACTGGTGCTGGGTATCTGCAACGGTTTCCAGGTCCTTACTGAAGCGGGATTGCTGCCCGGGGCTTTGTACCGCAACGACAACCTGCAATTTCGCTGCCGCCAGGTCTATGTGCGCGTGGAAAATGCCGGGTTGCCTTTTACGAGAGCATCTTCCCGTGGCGATCTGCTTAAAATGCCGGTCGCGCACGGCGATGGGAATTATTATGCCCCGCCGGGTTTGCTGCGTGAACTGGAGGAGAAAAAACAGGTTGTTTTTCGCTACGCAGATCAAAGCGGTGAGCTTACCGCCCGGGCCAACCCAAACGGCTCGGTGGACAATATCTGCGGGGTGTCCAACCGGACCGGAAACGTGCTCGGCCTGATGCCCCATCCGGAACGCGCTGCACAAAAAGCGCTAGGCTCAGCAGACGGCCTGGTAATTTTCGAGTCGGTGGCAGAGTATTTCAAAAGCCGGGAGGTGCAGGGCGGTGCCTGAACAGGAACATGATTGCAAGCACAGGCATGAGCAGCAGCATGACCGGGATAAAATTTGGCGCAAGCTGGGCCTGACCGACCGGGAATACAGCATGATTGTCGGGCAGCTTGGCCGGGAGCCCAATGCGGTGGAGTTGAACATGTACAGCGTGATGTGGTCGGAACACTGCGGTTACAAGCATTCGAAATCGTCTTTAAAACTGTTTCCCACCGGCGGACCGCGGGTGGTCCAGGGGCCCGGTGAAAATGCCGGGGTGCTTGATATCGGTGACGGTTATGCAGCCGTGTTCAAGATTGAAAGCCACAACCACCCTTCTGCGGTTGAGCCCTACCAGGGGGCGGCAACCGGGGTGGGCGGCATCTTGAGAGACATTTTTACCATGGGGGCCCAGCCGATCGCTTTTCTAAATTCACTGCGTTTTGGCCCGCTGGAAGATGACCACAGCCGTTACCTTTTTGATGGCGTGGTTTCCGGGATCGGCGGTTACGGAAACTGTGTCGGTATTCCCACCGTGGCCGGAGAGATCTATTTTGAACCCTGTTACCGGGGAAACCCGCTGGTTAACGTTATGTGCGTGGGCGTCATGCCCCTGGAGCGGATGGTGCTGGGCAAAGCATGCGGCATAGATAACCTGGTTGTTTTAGCCGGGGCGCGCACCGGGCGTGACGGTATTCACGGGGTTACATTTGCATCCGAAGTTTTGTCCGATCAATCAGAAGAGGATCGTCCGGCGGTGCAGGTGGGCGATCCCTTTCTCGGCAAGCTGCTGATCGACGCCACCCTGGAAGCTGTTGATAATAAACTGGTGGCCGGTGTTCAGGATTTCGGTGGCGCGGGACTGACCTGCGCTTTAACCGAAACTGCTTCACGGGCCGGAACGGGCTTAGAAATTGAGCTGGAACAGGTGCCCCTGCGCGAAGAGGGCCTGCAGCCTTTTGAGATATTGACTTCCGAGTCGCAGGAAAGAATGCTCTTCATAGTCGATCCAAAGAACCTCGATGCCCTGGAGGAAGTTTTTCGGCGCCGGGAACTGCAGCTTTCTGTCCTCGGGCGGGTTACCGGCGATGGAATTGTCGTCGTCCGCCATCAGGGGGAGATCGTGGCCGCGGTGCCGGCTGAAAGCGTAGCCGGCGGCTGTCCCGCTTATGAGCCGCAAAGCAAAGAACCGGCGTACTACCGGGAACAGGTCAGCTTTGATCCGCTTGCCCTGCCGGCTGCGGCAGATTTTGGCCGGTCCCTTTTAGAGCTGCTCGCTTCAGCGGATATCGCTTCAAAAGAAGCGGTCTGGCAGCGCTACGATTACATGGTGCGCACCTGCACGGTGCAGGGTCCGGGCGGAGATGCGGCGGTGGTCAGGCTGCGGGAAAGCGGCCGGGCTTTGGCCATGACAGTGGACGGCAACGGGCGCCACACATACCTCGATCCGTACCTGGGGGGTATGCTGGCAGTAGCCGAAGCTACCCGTAATTTAAGCTGCACCGGGGCGGAGCCGATCGGCATCACCGACTGCCTGAACTTCGGCAACCCGGAAAAACCGGAAGTGTTCTGGCAGTTCCGGGAGGCTGTGAAAGGGATGGCCGAAGCCTGCAGAGTGCTGGAAGTGCCGGTAGTGGGCGGGAATGTCAGCTTTTACAACGAAGTCGGCGGAGAGGCAATATTTCCCACCCCGGTGGTCGGAGCCCTCGGGCTGCTTGACAGCGCAGATCAGCAGTGCACGGTTGGCTTTTGTCGGGAAGGCGATCTGATTTGCCTTCTTGGCCCGGTGAAAGTGGCTTTCGGCGGCAGTCAATTTTTAAAGAACACTTACGGCAAAGTGGCCGGAAAACCGGCGGATATAGATTTGACCATGGAAAAAAATATGCAGAGCCTGCTGCGCCGGCTGATCAAAGCCGGATTGGTTTCATCGGCCCACGATCTTTCAGACGGCGGTTTGGCCGTGGCTCTGGCCGAAAGTTGTTTGAGCGGAAAAATCGGGGCTGTGCTGGATATGCCCTTATCTGATCATACCGCACTCGAGCTGTTTGGCGAAGGACCTTCGCGGGCGCTGATTGCGCTTGACGGGACCATAATCGACCGGGTATTGAACCTGGCCGAAAGCGCCGGGGTCAGTTTAATTCAACTGGGCCGGGTGGGCGGCGATATGTTGCTTATCCGCTCCGGCGGTGACACGATTGTTAACCTGGAGCTGGACGAGATAAAAAAGGCCTACGAGGAGGTTTTTTAGTGAATTGTGACCCGGCTTGTGGCGCTAAACTGCAGGAGGCCTGCGGCGTTTGCGGCGGTTTTGCCGCAGATCAGCCCCTGGCCTTTTTAAACTGTTTTTCTTTGTATGCCCTGCAGCACCGCGGCCAGGAAAGCGCCGGTATCGCTGCCGGTCCCGGTAATGGCCGCAAGCTCTGGCTTAAAAAAGGTATGGGCCTGGTTTCTGATGTATTTCCCGACAGCGCCGATTTAAAGGGCATTGTCTGCAAACTGGCCATCGGCCATGTCCGTTATTCTTACGGCCAGGAAGGGCGCGCCCCGGAAAACACCCAGCCCCTGAAACTGCGCTACCGGCACGGTGAGCTGGCGGTGGTTCACAACGGCCACCTGCTCAATTCTGCTGAGCTGCGCGAAGAGCTCGAATGCCAGGGAGCAATTTTTCAAACCGATACCGACAGCGAGCTTTTAGCCCACATGGTGGCCAGGCAGGGCAGCAGCTGCCTGGCAGATGCCCTGGCTGCTGTCGTGCCCCGCTTAAAGGGCGCTTTTGCTTTTATCGTCAGCGACGGCCATAAAGTGATCGGCCTGCGAGACGGCTACGGTTTCCGGCCGCTTTCAATCGCCTCCCTGGACGGCGGCGGTTATTTTTTGGCATCTGAAACCTGCGCCTTCGACACTATTGGTGCTTCATTTATCCGCGATATGGAACCGGGGGAGATGGTCATACTCGACGAAAACGGCCTGCACAGCCGCCGGCTTGTCGATTCGCCCTGCCACAAATTGTGTGTTTTTGAATATATATATTTTGCCCGACCGGACAGCAACCTGAAGGGGATAAATGTCCATCTCGTCCGCCGGGAACTGGGGCGGCAGCTGGCCCGCGAACATCCGGTAAAGGCTGACATAGTATCCGGGGTGCCCGATTCGAGCATTGCCGCCGCTTCAGGCTTTGCTGAAGAAGCCGGTTTGCCCTATGAAATGGGATTGGTTAAAAACCGTTATATCGGGCGCACTTTTATCAAGCCGACGCAGAAAATGCGGGAGGAAGGGGTTGATATTAAACTCAATGCAGTTAAAAAGATTGTCGAGGGTAAAAGTGTGGTTTTGGTCGACGATTCTATCGTGCGCGGCACCACCAGTGTGAAATTGATCAAGATCATGCGCCGCGCCGGGGCCAGGGAGGTACACCTGCGGATCAGCTCTCCGCCGGTAAAAGGTTCGTGTTTTTACGGAATTGATATTCCTGATGCCCACGAGTTAATTGCCTACAACCGCCCTGCTGATGAAATACCCGCATTAATTGAAGCAGACTCGATCGGTTATTTGAGCATGGAGAAGACTGTAAAAGCGATTGGTTTGAGTGCTGATCAGTTATGCCGGGCTTGTTTTACCGGACATTATCCGGTTTTGCCGGGATGAGGCAGTCTAGAAAAAATTATAGTTTGCAGCATTTCAGCTTGTGTGGGTCCGGTTTAAGAAATCAGGTTGTAAAGACTAAAACCGGTATTTAAAATGAAACTACAGGTAACAATCGAATTGAAACCAAGGAGGTAGAAAAAATGGAAGTGTTATTGTATGTCGGCCCGGTCTGTGCCCTGGCTGCTCTGGTTTTTGGACTAATTCTATGGTTGAAGCTGGGCAAGGCTGAAAGCGGAAGCGATCAGATGCAAGAGATTGCCGCCGCGATCCATGAGGGCGCGATGGCTTTTTTGAAGCGCGAATATATGTACCTGGTTTTGTTCGTTATCGTGCTGACGGTGGTCCTGGCCGTGGTGATCAACCAGCTTACCGCAGTCAGCTTTGTCGTCGGGGCAGTTCTGTCAGGCACAGCCGGTTACATCGGTATGACGGTCGCAACTGTTGCTAACGTGCGCACCGCCCATGCTGCCCGGACCGGGATCAACCCGGCTTTGAAAATAGCCTTTTCCAGCGGCACGATCATGGGCATGATGGTAGCCGGTCTGGGGCTTTTGGGCCTTGCAACCCTTTATATTTTTATCCGGGAACCTGATGTGATTAACGGTTATGCCCTGGGCGCCAGTTCGATTGCTTTGTTTGCCCGGGTCGGCGGAGGAATTTATACCAAGGCGGCCGATGTCGGCGCAGACCTGGTCGGTAAGATCGAGGCGGGTATCCCCGAAGACGATCCCCGCAATGCCGGGGTGATCGCCGATAACGTCGGTGACAATGTCGGCGATGTCGCCGGGATGGGCGCCGACCTGTTTGAATCCTATGTCGGTTCGATGATTGCTTCGATGACCCTCGGGGTGGTCCTGTTTGGATTCGGCGGCACCATCCTGCCGCTCATGGTCGCTTCGGTCGGGATTCTTGCCTCAATTTTCGCCTTTTTCTTCGTGCGGGCCAAGGAGGGCGCCCGCCTCGGCGCCGTTCTCGAGCGGGGGATCTGGGTCAGCGCCCTGGTGGTCCTGGTAGCCTCTTATTTCCTGGTCAACTCGTTTATCGATCAGGGTGTTTTTACTGATTTCGGCCCGTTTTTTGCTATCGTCTCCGGGCTGCTGGCCGGGGTGATCATCGGCCGGCTGACTGAATACTATACCTCGGATCACTTTAAGCCGGTGCAGAATATTGCCCGCGCTTCACTGACCGGTCCGGCCACAAACATTATCAGCGGCCTGGCGGTGGGGATGAAGAGCACAATTTTCCCGATCATCACTATCGTCGCCGCTATTCTGGTTTCATATTATTTTGCCGGTGTTTACGGGATCGCAATTTCAGCAGTGGGCATGCTTTCGACGGTGGGCATGACCGTGGCGGTTGATGCGTACGGACCGGTGGCCGACAATGCCGGGGGAATCGCTGAAATGGCCGAACTGGATCCGGAAGTGCGTGAAATTACCGATCAACTCGATTCTCTCGGCAACACCACCGCAGCGATTGGCAAGGGTTTTGCGATCGGATCGGCTGCCCTGACCGCCCTGGCCTTGTTTACCGCATATTCCCAGGTCGCGGGACTGGAGGTAATTGACATTACCAGTCCACAGGTTATTGCCGGCTTACTGATTGGCGGGGGACTGACTTATTTCTTCACCTCGCGGACAATGGAGGCGGTCGGAAATGCCGCTTTCTCCCTGATTGAAGAAATACGCCGGCAGTTTAAGGAAATTGCCGGCCTGATGGAAGGCAAAGCGAAACCAGAGTATGCCCGCTGTGTCGATATCAGCACCAAGGCTGCACTGCGGGAAATGATTATTCCCGGCCTGATGGCTGTGGTTGTCCCCCTGGCTGTCGGCCTGATCCCCTTCCTGGGCAAAGAAGCGCTCGGCGGCCTGCTGGCCGGCGCCCTGGTCACCGGTGTTTTGCAGGCGATCAATATGGCCAATGCCGGCGGGGCCTGGGACAATGCCAAGAAATTTATTGAAGCCGGGGAACACGGTGGCAAGGGCAGCGAAGCGCACAAGGCGGCCGTGGTCGGCGATACGGTCGGCGATCCCTTCAAGGATACGGCCGGGCCAAGCCTGAACATTTTAATCAAGTTGATGAGTATTGTGGCCCTTGTGTTTGCCCCGCTCTTTTTCTAAACCAGTGCAAGCCCGGCTCAAAGCCGGGCTTTTTTTCAAACTTGCGCAATGGAGGTGGGAAGTATGAGTGAAAATATAAATTATCGCCAGTCCGGCGTCGATATAGACGCCGGTGAGGCAGCGGTGGAGCGGATCAAAGGCCTGGCCGGCTCGACTTTCCGGCCGGAGGTTATCAACGGGCTGGGTGGATTCGGCGGCCTTTTTGCCCCTGATCTAAAGGGACTGCAGGAGCCGGTTTTGGTTGCCGGCTGTGACGGCGTGGGGACCAAGCTGAAAATAGCATTTGCCGTTGAAAAACATGATACGGTCGGCATTGACTGCGTGGCCATGTGTGTTAACGATATCCTGGTCCAGGGGGCAGAACCCCTCTTTTTTCTCGATTACCTGGCGCTGGGCAAACTTGTGCCTGAACAGGTGGAACATATTATTGCCGGGATAGCCGAAGGATGCCGGCAGGCCGGGTGTGCCCTGCTCGGCGGCGAAACAGCCGAGATGCCCGGGTTTTACCCGCCCGGAGAATATGACCTGGCCGGTTTTGCGATCGGTATGGCCGACCGCTCTAAAATTATCGACGGTTCAGCCATCAGGGTCGGTGATGCAGTAATCGGCCTGGC
The DNA here is from genome assembly GCA_007130825.1 of Syntrophomonadaceae bacterium. Classification (GTDB taxonomy): domain Bacteria; phylum Bacillota; class Dethiobacteria; order DTU022; family DTU022; genus B1SED10-74M. The sequence goes on from SLRT01000007.1 coordinate 17,144, forward strand.
ATCAAACGGCCTGCACAGCAACGGTTATTCCCTGGCCCGCAAGGTTTTGCTCGCGGAGGCCAACCTGTTGATAACAGATTATCAATCCGGACTGGGAGTCAGCCTCGGTGAAGAGATGTTAAAACCGACCCGGATTTACGTTAAACCGGTTTTAAGCGCAATGGATAAATTTTCGATCAAGGGCATGGCCAATATTACCGGCGGCGGGATGCCCGGCAACCTGCCGCGGATTTTGCCCGCCGGACTGCAGGCAGAGATCGCGGTCGGTTCATGGCCGGAGCCGCCCATATTTGAGCTGATCAGTGAACTGGGCCCGGTGCAGCGCGAAGAGATGTTTCGCACCTTCAACATGGGTATCGGTTTTGTTCTGGTTGTTCCGGAAAAAGATTCAGCCCGGCTGATTGAGTATTGCCGGGAACATGATTTTTCTGCTTACCGGATCGGCCGGATTTGCTCCGGGGAAGAAAAAATCGTGCTCGATAACCTCTAGCAGATCATCAATCCCGCCGGCCTGATTCCTGCTTAAACATCTTCCGGCCGGTTTTTTTATGCAAGCATTTTCCCGGCGGCACACTGAGCTGACCGATTACTCCAACCTAAAATTTTCGATCACCGTGCCCTTTACTGACAAAAGACGCCGGCATTAAATATTCATATCTTAAAGGATTTATAAGGCTGCAGATAGAATTAACTATTTAAAGAATTTACAATTGCAGCTGTCTTTATGCCTGAATGAGCAATACAAGATCATGTAGCAGGTTCATCGCAGGCAATTAAGAGCAAATGCCGGGAGGAACTAAACATGAAGCGCATTGTCGTTCTCGCTTCCGGGCGGGGAACTAACCTGGAAGCGATATTAGAAGCGGTTAAAAGTGGTGATATCGCCGGAGAAGTAGCGCTGGTAATCAGTGACCAAGCGCAGGCGCAGGCCCTGCAAAGAGCTGAAAGGTGGAAGGTCAAAGCCCTTTATATCAACCCCAAAGATTACGGCAGCCGTGATCAGTACGACCAGGCCCTGGTCGAACAATTAAAGCAAGAAAAAATTGACCTGGTGGTCCTGGCCGGTTTTATGCGTTTGCTCAGGCCGCTTTTTATCCGCGCTTTCCCGCTGCAGATTATGAATATTCATCCTTCCCTGCTGCCCGCTTTCCCCGGGCTAAACGGGGTCGGGGACGCGCTTAATTACGGGGTGAAAGTAACCGGCTGCACGGTGCATTTTGTTGACGAAGGTTTAGATAGCGGACCGGTTATTTTGCAGGAAGCGGTCCCGGTGATCCAGGAGGATACCGCAGAAACACTGCACCAGCGCATCCATGCCTCAGAATATCGTCTTTACCCGACGGCGATCGATCTTTTTTGCCGGGAAAAACTTAAAGTGGAGGGAAGAAGGTGTATGATTATTGACTGAGAAAAGACGAGCATTAATCAGTGTATCCGATAAGACCGGTGTGGCCGATTTAGCCGGTGAGCTGATTCGCCTTGGTTTCGAAATAATTTCCACCGGGGGCACGGCACGCACCTTGCGCGAAGCCGGGCTGGCTGTAATCGAAGCTTCCGGGTTTACCGGTTTTCCGGAAATCCTCGGGGGACGGGTGAAGACCTTGCACCCCTTTATTCATGCTGCGATCCTGGCCTGCCCGGACCGGGAAGACCAAAGGCTTGAATTAAAAAAACATGGAATCGATCCGATCGAACTGGTGGTAGTCAA
>SLRT01000095.1 GCA_007130825.1 Syntrophomonadaceae bacterium
GCATCTTTTTGCTGCGGGAAAAGAGTGCAGCTGAGCGGATGCAGGAGCAGCTGCCCTGGGTGAAACAGGTTGAGATCAGCCGTAATTTGCCCGATACAGTGGTGATTACGATTGATGAAAGAAGGCCGGCCGGCTATGTCATTACTGCAGATGGATACTGGCTGATCGACAATCACGCCGTCTATTTAGATTACACTGAACAACCCACAGAAAAATATCCCCTTATTTCTGGGATAGACAGCGGAAATGTTATTGCGGGCGCCCCACTTGATTGTGCGGAAAGAAGAAAGGCCCTGCAAAATCTTTTTTCCAGCCTGCCCGGTGAAAACAATTTGGAAATTGAAAAAATTAATTTCGAGAAAAGTTATAACCTGATCGTTCATACGGTTGACGGCCTGGAGATTTGGTTTGGTGACGGAGAAGATATCGATTATAAGCTGCGACTGATTGAAGAGAGCATTTCTCACATCGACCGGACTGCTGAAGCCAGGCTTGATGTCAGGTGCGGAAATCGCCTGGTTGTCTCCGGCAGCGCAGTAATCGAAGATGACGAAAAGGGGGTGGTTCCGTAAAAGGATAAAAAGGAAACAGTTGATATCTGTTGAATTATTTAGTAGTTAATGCACCTTGCTGGGAAGGGTAAGGGGGTTTACAGGTGGTTAGGAAAAACTTTTTAGTTGGTATTGATGTTGGAACATCCGAGGTAAGGGTTGGGCTTGGCGAACCCCGTCCCGATGGCACTATTAACATTATCGGTTTGGGTTTAAGCCCTTCTGATGGTGTTCGAAAAGGTGTAATTGTTGATCTGGACAAAACAGTCGAATCAATTGTTTCTGCCGTTGAAGAAGCTGAAAGAATGGCCGGAATCAAAATCGATTCAGCATACGTCGCTTTAAAAGGTTTAAACATCGAGCTGATCAATAATCGGGGAGTTGTGGCTGTTACCGCTGAAGACCGGGAAATACATGAAGATGATCTGGAAAGAGTGATGCAGGCAGCCAGGGTGGTTGCCCTGCCCATGGATCGTGAAATTGTAGACATCATACCGCGTGAATTTATTGTCGACGGTTTCGATGGGATCAGAGATCCTGTCGGTATGTTGGGAGTCAGGTTGGAAGTGGATGCCCAGATTGTGACCAGCTTAATCACCTCTCTGCACAACCTGCTGCGTTGTGTTAACCGCTCCGGTATTAACATAAACGGACTGGTTTTGCAGGCTATGGCCAACTCTGAAATTTCCCTTTCTCCTGATGAAAAAGATCTGGGGGTTTTCCTGATCGACATTGGCAGCGGCACAACCGAGATAGCTTTTTTTCAGCAGGGCAAACTGCAAAAACTGGCAGTTTTCCCGATTGGCGGGGATCATATCACTACTGATTTAGCTGCAGGTCTGAGAATTAACTACTATGCTGCGGAAGATTTGAAAAAAGAATATGGCTCGGCCCAGCCTTCTCTGGCAGAAAGCGAACCGAAAATCGAGATCAAAACAGTAGGCAGCAATGAGCTCAGGCTGGTGTCGGAAAGAGAGCTCAGTAGTTTTATCGAGCCGAGGGTAGAAGAAATTTTCCAGATAATAAGAGAAGAAATGGTAAAAATGGGTTGGACCTATTTGCCTCCTGCCGGTGTTGTTTTACGCGGGGGAGTGGCCTCGATGAAAGGGATTGTTGAGGTTGCCCGCTTGGTTTTGGAAAGTGACCAGGTCAGGACGGCTGATTTCAACTTGGGCGGCATAAAAAACCCGGTCTATTCGACAGTAGTCGGCCTGCTCTATTATGTGCAGCAGCATCAGCCCAGAATGCATGTCCAGGAACGGGGCAAGCAGGCGAAAAAGGATGGGCCCGGCCTGTGGCAGCGGATTAAAGACTGGTTGGCTGATATCATTGATTAAAAGAGCATACCATTTTTAGGAGGTGCTTGAGAATGATTGAGTTTGATATTGAAATGGAACAATTTGCTTCGATAAAGGTAGTAGGAATTGGTGGAGGAGGCAGCAACGCTGTAAACCGGATGATTGCTGCCGGATTAAAGGGAGTCGATTTCTGTGCGGTAAATACCGATGCCCAGGCCCTGTACCTGGCTAATGCCGGAAATAAACTGCAAATTGGTGAACAGCTGACCAAGGGGCTCGGAGCCGGAGCCAATCCGGAAATCGGCCGTAAAGCTGCTGAAGAAAGCTCTGATGAGATAGAAGCCATGCTCAAAGGAGCGGATATGGTTTTTATCACAGCTGGTATGGGTGGGGGAACCGGTACCGGTGCCGCTCCGATTATCGCTGAAATAGCCCAAAAACTGGGCCCCCTGACAGTGGGCGTGGTTACCAAGCCGTTTACTTTCGAGGGCAAAAAGCGTAAACAGCAGGCGGAAGAAGGCATTAATCACCTGAGAGACAGTGTCGATACCCTGATTACAATTCCCAACGACCGTCTGCTGCAGGTAGTGGAAAAGAAAACCCCGATCCTGGAAGCTTTTCGGGTCGCAGACGACGTCCTCAGGCAGGGCGTTCAGGGTATTTCCGATCTTATAGCCGTCCCCGGGTTGATCAACCTGGATTTTGCCGATGTGCGGACCATTATGGCTGAAACAGGCCCGGCCCTGATGGGTGTCGGGCAGGGCAGCGGTGATAACCGCACCGTGGAGGCAGCAAAAGCGGCTACCAACAGCCCCCTGCTGGAAACTTCCATTGAAGGAGCCAGGGGAGTGCTGATCAATGTAACCGGCGGTACCGATCTCGGTCTCTATGAAGTACACGAGGCAGCCGAGATTGTGGCCGGTCACGCCGATCCCGACGCAAACATCATTTTTGGTGCGGTAATTGATGAAAATTGCCAGGATCAAGTGCGGGTTACTGTTATCGCCACCGGCTTCCAGGAGCAGCAGCAGCAACAGCAGCAGGGATTCAGACCGACCCTGGCTGCTGTTGGAAAAACCGCTTACGCCCGCGGAGAAAACCTCGATGCCCCGGCCTGGGCACGCTGGCAGCAACAACAAGGCAGGATTGTCAATGAGTAGAAATTAGTGTAACATAGCATTAGCGTTAATCGACTGGTTTAATAATCCGGCACTCTGTTTAAGATTGAGTGCCGGATTGTTTAAAATAAGAAGCAGCAAAACCGGAAAGGAGCAGCACAAATGGCCGACAACATCGCTTCAAAAATCCTTAAAGAACATCTAGTTGACGGAGAATTTAAAAGCAATTCGGAAATAGGCCTGCGGATTGATCAAACCCTGACCCAGGATGCGACCGGCACTATGGCTTACCTGCAGCTGGAAGCGCTGGGGGTAAAACGAGTGCAGACCGAACTGTCAGTTAGCTATGTCGATCATAATACCCTGCAGAACGGTTTTGAAAATGCCGATGATCACCGCTACCTCCAAACGAGCGCCGCAAAGTTCGGGGCCTGGTTTTCCAGGCCCGGTAACGGCATTTGCCACCAGGTGCACCTGGAACGGTTTGGAGCTCCCGGTAAGACCCTGCTCGGCGCCGACAGCCACACCCCGACGGCCGGCGGACTGGGCATGTTGGGAATCGGAGCCGGTGGTTTAGATGTAGCCGTGGCCATGGCCGGCGGCCCTTTCTACCTGGTTGTGCCGGAAGTGCTTAAAGTAAATTTGACCGGCAAACTGCCGCCGTGGGTGGGGGCAAAAGATATCATTCTCGAGGTTCTTCGCCGATTATCGGTCAAAGGAGGTGTGAATAAAATTGTTGAATACGGCGGGCCCGGAATAAAGGCCCTTTCAGTTCCGGAAAGAGCGACGATCACCAATATGGGTGCCGAACTGGGAGCCACTTCTTCAATTTTTCCCAGCGATGCTGAAACTAAAAAGTTTTTACAGGCCCAGGGCAGAGAAGAAGCCTGGAGGCCGTTAGAAGCTGATGCCGGTGCTTCTTATGAGCATGAAATCACTATAGCATTAGATAACCTGGTCCCCATGGCAGCAGAGCCGCACAGCCCCGATGCGGTCCGGGCTATCACAGAAATCGAGCCTCTGCCGGTTGATCAGGTTGCCGTGGGCAGCTGCACTAACGGTTCCTATCAGGATCTAAGACTTTTGGCGGAATTGATGAAGGGTAAAAGTGTCCACCCGCGGGTCAGCCTGGTTGTTGCTCCCGGTTCGCGTCAGGTTAGTTTAACCCTGGCCCGGGAAGGTGTTCTGGAAAACTTGCTTGCCTCCGGTGCGCGCATTCTCGAATCGGCATGCGGCCCTTGTATTGGTATGGGGCAGGCCCCGCCGACAAAAGGAGTTTCGGTGCGCACCTTTAACCGAAATTTTGCCGGGCGCAGCGGGACAGCCGATGCTGAAGTTTACCTGGCCGGTCCGGCGGCAGCGGCGGCAGCCGCTTTACGGGGCGAAATAACGGACCCCCGCAAGCTGGGCGATTATCCCGATTTGCCGGTTCCGCCGCCGCCGGTGATCGATGACCGGATGATTATTGCTCCGCCGGCTGACGGAGGCCAGGTGGAGATAGTCCGCGGTCCGAATATTAAACCCTTAACCCTTAACGAACCGCTTCCGGATAGCATCAGGGTTAAAGTATTGATCGTTGTAGAAGATAATATTACTACAGATCACATTATTCCCGGGGGATCAAAAGTTTTACCCCTGCGGTCAAATATTGAGGCGTTAAGCGAATATGTGTTTTATTCCCTCGACCCCGATTTTCCGGCCCGGGCCCGTCAATATGAAAGCGGCTTGATCGTAGCCGGCGATAATTACGGACAAGGCTCCAGCCGCGAACATGCCGCCCTTGCTCCGCTTTTTTTGGGAGTTAAAGCGGTCCTGGCCCGGTCATTTGCCCGCATACACCGCGCCAACCTGGTTAACTTCGGCATTTTGCCTTTAAGTTTTTGTGATCCCGGCGATTATGAACGGTTGTCCGCCGGTGATGAATTGGTCTTAGACAACATCCGCGAACAGCTCAATGAAGATAAAGTCTATATCCGCCGGGGTAATGATCAGGCCCAAATTGCCGCTGCTCATAATCTGTCAACCCGGCAGCTAGAAATTATTAAAGCGGGGGGCCTGCTAAACTATACCCACCGGTCACTTTAAAAACCCGGCTGGCCACAATTGAAAGGAGACGATTATCATGAAATATTTTCAGGAAGCGCTGAAAAATGATCTACCGATCCTGGTCGATACCACTCTTCGTGATGGTGAACAAACCGCCGGCGTGGTATTTTCGAACCAGGAAAAACTGCGTATTGGCAAAATGCTCAACAACCTTGGTATTCATCAAATCGAAGCCGGTGTGCCGGTAATGGGCGGTAACGAAAAAGAAATAATCAAAGAACTGGTTTCATACGACCTGCAGGCCAGTATAATGGCCTGGAACCGGGTTAATATTGAAGATATCAAACATTCTATTGACTGTGGTGTCGATGCCGTGGCCATTTCTGTTTCCACCTCGGATATCCATATTGCCCATAAGCTGAAAACATCCCGGGAGTGGGTGCTCGAAAATATGGCCAGGGCAGTGGAGTACGCCAAAAAGCA
>SLRT01000035.1 GCA_007130825.1 Syntrophomonadaceae bacterium
GGAAAATCCGGTTCAGTGTCTTGACGGGGCCGGTAGAAAACCTTATAATCTTCTAGGAACAGGAAAAAAATATGTCGGGGTGGCGGAATTGGCAGACGCGCACGGTTGAGGGCCGTGTGGTTTATACCATGGGGGTTCAAGTCCCCCTCCCGACACCAGCAGTATTTAAAGAAAAGAAACACGAAGTGATCTTCGTGTTTCTTTTATGGTGGTGCGCCCGGCATGGGCGTTAACCTGGCTGTTAAAGTCTGCAGAAGCTAAAAGTTTCTGCTTCAATAATACTTTTCTTTTAATTGGGGCCAGGATTACAGGATGAATATTTCTCTGCATCTCGTGTATAGCAAAATCTAAAGACTCCTGGTGGCAATTAGATTTGACTCTGTCCCGAGCAGGTTTTTAATGATCACAGCACCAATTTGCACCGGACCGTTAACTTCCACTTTTCTGATCTCCTCTATGGCTGGGAAAATTAGTTCTTTTGGGATCGGTTTATCCGTTTTTACAGGAAGCCTGGCTAGAGGGGCATTATGAATGACCACAGTCGAAGTTACGGTTCGGTTCGGGTTCCTATACTCGTCGTAAGCATAATCGACCCCCAGTTTGCACTGCTGGCCGCGTACAGATAACTCTCCCGGCTTCTCCTGTTTTTCCTTCACCTGCATTTTGCAGCCCAGGGGGCAAAGAATGCAGATCATTTCTTTTGTTTCCATGTTTAAGCTTCCCCCTTATCCAGTTCAACTGTGAGTTCTTTAAAACTGCCTTCCGGGAGATCTTCCCTCTTTATTTTTAAGACGATCATTTCACCGGGGGTCAGGACTTTTTTCTTCATCGTTTTGACCGGTTGGCCGTCTGCTTTGGCCTGAAGAGCTGTATTTTCATGATGACCGTCGCAGCGCATATAAAGCTCAATGCCTTCATTCATTAGTGCGGTTCTAATCTTGTGTGGCACGATGTAATTAATCCCTTTGCCGGCCCTGGTTTGGAAGCTGTATCCTTCCCCCGGTTCACTTCCCTGCCGCTTGATGTAATCTGCAGCGCCTTTGCCGGCCTTGAAACTTTCCTCGGTAACCCAGTCCACCAGGTCGTGGACGTGGACTACATTGCCGCAGGCAAAAATACCTTCAACTTCGGTTTCCATTGCTTCGTTGACTACAGGTCCGCCGGTAGCGGGGTGTAAACTAACTCCGGCGCTGAGGGATAGTTCGTTTTCGGGGATCAGTCCCCGGGAAAAAAGGATGGTGTCGCATTCCAGCTCGCTGCTGGTGCCCTCGATCGGCTGCTTGCTTAAATCGGTTTTGGCAATGGTAATTCCTTCGACCCGGTCTTTGCCCTTTATAGCGGTGATGGTGTGCTGCAGCAGCATGGGAATATTATAGTCTTCCACGCACTGCACATAATTCCTGATCAGGCCCTCGGAGTAAGGCTTGCGTTCGATTACGGCCGCTACCTCACCGCCTTCCCAGACAATGCGGCGGGCCATGATCAAACCGATGTCTCCTGAACCGAACACAACCACCTTACGTCCGACCATAAAACCGTCGATGTTCACCAGGCGCTGGGCGGTGCCGGCAGAAAAAATACCGGCCGGCCTCGTTCCCGGGATGTTGATTGCCCCGCGGGTTCTTTCCCGGCAGCCCATGGCCAGAACAATGGCTTTTGCCCTGATAGAGTTCAAGCCGTCTTTACTGTTGATATAAGTGATTTGCCGCTCTTTCCCGACAGAAAGGACCATGGTGTTAAGTTTGCAGCCGATGCCCAGTTCTTCAATCCGCCCGATATACCTTTCGGCATATTCCGGGCCGGTCAGCTCTTCTTTGAAATGGTGCAGGCCGAAGCCATTGTGGATGCACTGCTGCAGGATGCCGCCCAGTTCATGGTTTCTTTCGATTACCAGGATATCATCTAATCCCTGCTCCCGGGCGGCAACTGCTGCGGCCATTCCCGCCGGGCCGCCGCCGATGATAACCAAATCAAAGCTTTCTTTACCCCCGCTTCCTGCAGGCCCGGAGGTTGCAGGCGATCCGGCTGTTTCGGCAGGGCCGGTTCCTTTTATGTCACCGGCTTCAGGCGTTTTTGCCTTTTTGTTTTTGGTCGGTCCGGTAAGGATATAGGAACCCGGGTTGTTCTTATTCACTTCATGGGGCTCCAGCTCCAGTTCCCGGGCAAGAATTTGGATCACTTTCGGTCCGCAAAAACCGCCCTGGCAGCGGCCTCCGCCGGGCCGGGTCCGCTTTTTGATCCCGTCCACCGTTCGGGCTCCGACCGGGCCTTCAATAGCCCTGACGATTTCTCCCTCGGTGATACTTTCACAGCGGCAGACAACCCGGCCGAAACGCGGGTCTTTTCTGAGCAACTGTTCTTTTTCTCTGTCATCTAAGTTCATGAAAGTGGTATGTTTTTTGGGCGCCTGGCGAAAACTGTTCTTTTTTTCAAGCGGCCCGGCGCTTTTTTCCAGCAGCCCTGCCACATATTCGGCGATGGCCGGCGCTGATACCAGGCCGGGCGAATCGATTCCGGCCACATTGATAAAACCCGGCGAATTATGTGCTTCCCCGATAATAAAATCGCCGGTGGAAGATTTGGCTCGCAGTCCGCTGAAAGAAGTAATCACTTTGTGCAGGGGCAGCCCCTTTTTTATCTTGTCGGCATTGCCGCGCACGTATTCCAGGCCCTCGGCAGTGGTTTCGGTCGCCTCTTTTGAATCGATGGTTTCAGCATTCGGCCCGACAATCAGGTTGCCGTGGGCGGTAGGTGAAACCAGCACCCCTTTGCCCAGGCTGGTCGGGCAGGGAAAAAGGACGTGTTTGGCATAGTGGCCGGTTTTTTTGTCCAGCAGAAAGTATTCTCCCCGGGCCGGTTTTATTTTAAAAGAAGGGGGGTTGATCATTTCGTTAATTTGGTCGGAGTAGAGGCCGGCGGCATTGATTACATACCGGGTATCGATTGTTTCACCGTTGCAGTTGATTTTAAAACCGTCGCCGGATTTATCTATTTCTCTTACCGGGCTGTCCAACCTGACCTCCACTCCGTTTTCAACGGCGCTTTCGGCCAGGGCAATAGCGAGCAGGTAAGGATCGGTAATTCCGGCAGTCGGCGCGTAAAGAGCGCCGAGAGCAGATTCATTCAAACCCGTTTCCATCCTGTGCAGCTTTTCTTTCCCCACTATTTCCAGGCCGGGAACATCGTATGACCGGCCCCTTTCAAAAAGTTCCTGCAGGGTTTGCATCTCTTCTTCGCTGAAGGCGATAACCAGCGAACCGTTTTGATGAAAAGGCACGTCCAGTACACGGCATAAATTTTCATACATCCGGTTGCCCTCTACATTAAATTTAGCCTTCATGGTTCCCGGTTCGGGATCAAAACCGGCATGGACAATCGCACTGTTGGCCTTGGTGGTTCCGTTGGCTATATCACTGTCTTTTTCGATTAAAACCAGGCGCAGGTCGTATTCGGCCAGTTTTCTGGCCAGAGCTGTGCCGATTATTCCGGCGCCGATGATGGCCACATCAAACATCTTTTACCTCCTGAGTTTAGTGTACAGTCATGCACTGACGAAGCTTGAAATTCTTGATCTTGTATCGAAAAATGGAATTGCGCATATTTTAAAACCGGTCTATTCCAAATCCGCTATGAAGGCCTCGATCCGATTTAACCCTTCGATAATATTTTCCTGCGAAGTGGCAAAGGATAGGCGCACGTAGTTGGCAGATCCAAAACCGGTTCCCGGGACCAGGGCCACATTCCGGTTTTCGAGCAGGCAGCGGGCAAAATCATCACTGTCATTGATCCTTTGTCCCTGGAAAGTTTTGCTTATGGTTTCTGTTATGTTGACAAAAAGGTAGAAAGTCCCCTTGGGTTCAAGGGCCCTGAGGCAGGGAATCGCTTTGACTCGTTCATACATATATTTCCGGCGCTGATCAAAAGCAAGATGCATCACCCTGATGCATTCCTGGTCTCCCTCCAGCGCTGCCAGGGCCGCCTTCTGGGCGATTGAATTCGGGTTGGATGCGGCGTGGCTCTGCACGGCACCCATCACTCTGGCGATTTCCGGTGATGAAGCGGTATAACCGATCCGCCAGCCGGTCATGGCATAACTTTTTGACACCCCGTTGACCACGATGCTCAACTCTTTTATCCGGCCGCCAAAAGAGGCCGTGCTGATATGGCGGGAGTCGTCGTAAACCAGTTTTTCATATATTTCATCAGCAATGATAAAGATATTATGTTTGCTGCAAAAGGCGGCGATTGCTTTTAGCTCTTCTTCGCTGTAAACCTGGCCGGTGGGGTTGGTCGGGCTGTTTAGAATCAGGGCCTTTGTTTTACTGGTGCGATGCTTTTCCAGGTCGTCCACAGAGAGTTTCAGGCAGTTTTTATCGCTGGTTTCCACCGTTACCGGAATACCGTCGTTTAGCTTGACCAGTTCGGGATGGCTGACCCAGTAAGGAACGGGGATGATCACTTCATCGCCGCGGTTCAGCACGGCGGCCAGCGCATTGAATAAGGAATGCTTGGCTCCGTTACTAACCACGATCTGCGCCGGGTTGTATTCCAGTCCGTTATCTGCCTTAAACTTTGCGCAAATTGCTTCTTTCAGTTCCTGGGTGCCTGATGCCGGGGTGTAGCGGGTGTGCCCTTCGTTAATCGCTTTTATGGCCGCTTCCCGGATATGGACCGGCGTATCGAAATCGGGCTCGCCGGCACCGAAACCAATCACGTCAATACCCTGGCTTTTCATTTCCTTGGCTTTGCTGTCGATAGCCATGGTCGGCGAAGGGGTAAGGCTCATTGCTTTTGTTGATAACATCAATATTTCGCCCCTTGTGGATATATTTTAATATTTTAACATGAAATGAGCTTATGTGATAAATTTATTTTTGTTGTTGTTTTTAGCGGTGTTCGTGGTCAATGGTTGTTATCGATTACCGCTCAACATTTTTTCCACGTAGGCCGGCGGGATCCATAAAAGATCATCTTCCAGCAGCTGTTCGGGATTGACCGGGGTTTGGCCGATGTTTGCTTCCCAGTGCAGATGCGGGCCGGTGGCATAGCCGGTCATGCCCACCGTTCCGATCAAATCACCGCGTTCGACAATTTCTCCCTCTTCAACGGCAATCGAGTGCATATGCATGTAGGCGCTTGACAAGTCCATGCCGTGATCGATAATCACTGTCTTTCCGCCGGCAAGCAAGTGCTCGGCCAACCTGACAACACCATTGTTCGGAGCGATAACCGGGGTGCCTTCTTCAGCGCCGATATCGATTCCGGTATGCCGCCGCGGCGGATTATTGTTGATCACCCTGATTGCCCCGTAAGAAGAGGTAACCCGCCCTTCCAGGGGTAGGATGAAACGCTGCAGCCACAGGGGAGAAGGTTCGCCGGTTTTTCTGGCCTGCTTGATTTTTTCCCGGTCTTCAGCCAGCCGTTCAGCGGTCCAGCCTGCGGTGCGGTCTGCGGGCATGCTGAAACGGGCACTTGGAAATTCTTTTTCTTCAACGTTGACCGCTGTTTCGAAGGTTTTGCTTTCTGTTTGCTCTGCATCTGTTTCAATGATCAGACTGTACTGGCTCGGTTCGTTATCGTAGCATATGGCGATCACGGCATAAAGCTGGTTTCCGACCCGGTATAAAGTGGAAACCGCGCCTGCAAAATCAAAATCAAGATTAACTGCGCTGCCGCTGGCCAGGGGGCCGGCCTCGACGACCATAAAATCCCCGGGGGCAGGAGTTTGCGGGTGGATAAACAGCTGTTTTTCGGCCGGAAGATCAGCTGCGGCCAGGTAGATGGGGGTATCCTGCTCGGCGGAATCTGGTTTGGGAACCGGATCAACAGCATCATTGCGGAAGAAAAAAAGGGTGATCACGGTGATCAACAGGATAAAACCGGCCGCCAGCATTAAAAAAATACTTTTTCCTTTTCTGAAATTCATAAGTCCTCCAGAAATGATTTATAAATGTATTCCTTGTATTCCTTGTATTCCTTGCAAACCCACTGTTTGTCCTCCTATTATAACGCAATTAAATAAAAAAAGCAGGATAGGAACATCCTCTGTAGAAAACTAAACTTATGCTTAAGTGCGCCTGTGACCAAGATAAAACCGTAGCGAAACTGTACGGCAAAATACTTGGCTTTATTCTAGATGGGGGTGTAGCCGGTGGTTGAAAGTTTGAGAACATTTTGGGAATCGACCGTTAACATGGACAGCATATGGTGGCAGCTGGCTGTGACGACGTTGATTATTTTGGTGGTCCTGCTGATAAGAGGCTTATTTACCCGCCTCATTTTCGGGATGATTTTACGGTTGACCTATAAAACAAAAACCGATCTTGACAGAGCCTTGCTCTATGCTTTTGAAGCCCCTTTAAGATTTTTACTCGTAGCTGCCGGTTCATATTTTGCTCTCAGCTACATTCCCCTGCCTCCCGCTGTGCTTAACTTCGTGGCCAACTTGTTTCGTTCAGCGATAATTGTTTTCGTGACCTGGGGTCTTTATAACGTGGTTGGCGGCGATTTTTCCACTCGGATTAGAGAAAAGCTCAAAGTTGAAGAAATTGTCGCCGGCTTTGCCACTAAAGTGCTGCGTTTTATCATTATCGCCCTGGGTATCAGCATTATCGCCCAGGAATGGAACTACGATGTGAGCGGTTTTATGGCCGGTTTGGGCCTGGGCGGCCTGGCTTTTGCCCTGGCGGCTAAAGATGCCGTCTCCAATCTTTTCGGCGGCTTAATTATCATTCTTGATAAACCGTTTGCTGTCGGCGACTGGATATTGACTTCCAGTGTGGAAGGTACTGTTGAAGAGATGAACTTTCGCAGTATCAAGGTCCGCACCTTTGCCAATGCTCTGGTAACGGTTCCCAATGCGGTTGTTTCTAACGAAGCCATTACCAACTGGACGCGAATGCACAAGAGGCGCATATTTTTTCGCCTGGGTGTAACCTACACCACGCCGCGCGCAAAACTGCAAAACTGTGTTAATAAAATAAAGGAGCTGCTGGAAAATCACCCGGATGTTCATCCGGACCTGATCATGGTCCGCTTTGAACAGTTTGCCGACAGCAGCCTCGATATTTTCATCTATTTCTTTACCAAAACGAAGGTCTGGTCGGAGTTCCTGGCGATAAGAGAAGATATAAACTTCAAAATAATGGAAATACTGGAAGGAGAAGGCGTCTCAGTGGCCTTCCCCAGCCGCAGTATTTATTTTGAAAATACACTTGAGAACGAACCTGCTGCTAATCTAGAGACCGATAATTGAACCGTTGTCAGCTGTTTTCCGGCAGTGCTCTGCCAGGTGGTTTCATATAATCTGAAGTCGGTTTTTTCATCCTGCGCGGTAACGCTTATTTTTTATGGGCCGCCTCTTTTTTCTCCCAATCGCTGAGAAATTTTTCTATTCCCAGGTCTGTAAGGGGATGCTTGAACATCTGCTCCAGGACCTTGAACGGGACTGTAGCGATATGGGCCCCGGCCAGGGCTACCGCCTGGACATGTTCCGGGTGACGGATGCTGGCGGCGATAACTTCTGAATCGAGATCATGCAAATCGATCATATCCACGATATCCCGGACCAACTCAACCCCTGTCTGGCCGATGTCATCCAGCCTGCCAAGAAATGGACTGATGTAGGATGCTCCGGCCCGGGCGGCCAGCAGGGCCTGGTTGACCGAAAAGACCAGGGTGACATTGACCCGGATATCTTCCTGGGCAAGAGTTTTAACCGCCCGTAAACCTTCCGGCATAACCGGGATCTTGATCACCACGTTTTTATGCATTCCGGCCAACTCCCGCGCTTCTTTTAGCATTCCTTCATAATCCATGGCGATAACTTCAGCGCTGATCGGCCCTTCGATATTATTGCAAATTGCCGGCAGTATTGTCTCAAAGCTTTCGTCTTCTTTGGACGCCAGAGATGGATTGGTTGTCACTCCGCAGATCACTCCCCAGTTCGCTGCCTTTTTAATTTCTTCTACATTGGCCGTATCCAGATATAACTTCATTATTTATTACCCTCCAGTAATTAAGTTCGCTCTAATCGCCGGTCTGTTCACGGTAATTATCCGTATGCTCTGATCGGCGTAGGTGAGCATTTATATTATTCTCGTTTTATACTTATTTCCCTGCCTGAAATTTTCGGTGAATTTTTCATGCTCTTTTTGGCCCGGGCGGCGGATTTCTCGCTTTTAATATGCTGTTTCCCAAAGGCAGGGTTGAGATTGCCACCGGCTGCGCTAATTCGTTTTGTTAAAACCTGGCCTGGACACGCCGGTGCCACTAAAGTTGGGTTTGAAATTTTACACCGCGCAAATGCCCGGCCAATCAATTTTTGCGGGATTGCTGAAAAAGTCTTGTTAAAAATGAGCGGACATCTTCATGACAGTTGCTATAAACCGGTGCGGCTGATAAAATTAGCAGAAAGGAAGGTGAACGGCGATAAACGAGCTGGAAACCCTGCAAAAGCAATACCCGGAAAAATTTGATTCAATGAGCGAGATTTTCGCCAAAGTTTGTCCCGGTGACCGTATATTTATTTCTACCGGCTGCGGTGAACCGCAGTACCTGGTGCGCAAGCTGATCGAATATGTCGAATCTAACCCTCAGGCTTTTTTTGACACAGAAATACTGCACGTCTGGACCCTGGGCGTTGCTCCTTACGATAATAAAAAGTTAAAGCATAACGTTCGTTCGAATTCCTTTTTTATCAGTCATCATAATCGCCGGGCCGTAAATGAAGGAGAAGCCGATTATACGCCCATTTTTCTTTCGGAAGTACCAAAACTGTTTCGCCGCCGTCAGGTCCCGGTTGACGTGGCCCTGGTCCAGGTATCTGCTCCCGACGAGCACGGATATTGCAGCCTTGGTGTCAGCCTCGATATAACCCGGGCTGCAGTTGAAAGCGCCGAGCTCGTTATTGCCCAGGTTAATTCCCAGGCGCCGCGTGTGCATGGGGATACCTTTATCCACCTGTCTAAATTTGATCACCTGATCGTCCATGATGAGCCGGTTTTAGAATACCAGCCACCGGAGCTTGATCTCGAGCTGGCGGGCAAAATCGGAAATTACGTTGCCCAGATAATTGAAGATGGAGATACCATACAAGTCGGTTACGGCAGCGTGCCCAACGGCATCTTATCCTCCCTTTCGGTCAAGAAGCACCTTGGTGTCCATACTGAACTGCTGGGGCACGGCGTGGTTGAACTGGTCAAAAAAGGGGTTATCGACAACAGTATGAAAAGCAAGAACCGCGGCAAACTGGTGGCTTCTTTTTGTATGGGCAACCAGGAAACTTACGATTTTATCGATGACAACCCGGCTGTTCAATTTAAAGAGATCGACTACACGAATAACCCCCTGGTCATCTCCGAACACGAACATATGGCGGCTATTAACAGCGCTCTTGAGGTTGACCTGAGCGGTCAGGCTTCAGCCGAATCGATTGGCGGCACTTTTTACAGCGGCATCGGCGGCCAGGCCAACTTTATGCGCGGTTCCGTGCTGGCAACTTATGGTAAAAATATTCTGGCCCTGCAGGCCACTACCGGCAACGGTCAGGTTTCGCGCATCGTTCCCGCCCTGAAGGAAGGAGCAGGAGTGACCCTGACCCGGGGAGATCTATATTACGTGGTCACCGAATATGGCATTGCATACCTGCACGGGAAAAATATCCGGGAAAGAGCCATGGCCCTGATCGCTATTTCTGACCCAAAGTTCCGCCCCTGGTTAATTAAAGAAGCCAAGAAAAGAAACTTGATATATAAAGACCAGGCCTTTTTACCCGGGGAAAAGGGTGAATATCCCGATCATCTCGAAACTTCCCGCACTACAAAACACAATATGCGGATTTTCCTGCGGCCGGTTAAAATCAGTGACGAGACGCTGATCAAAGATTTTTATTACAAACTTTCGGATAAGAGCCTCTATCAAAGATTTTTTTCCATCAGGCGCCATCTGCCTCACGACGAACTACAAAAGCACTTCGTGGTCATCGATTATACCCAGGAAATGATTATTTTGGCGGTAAAAAGATATCTCGGTCAGGAAGTAATCACCGGTCTCGCCCAGTATTGTATCGGGGAAGATACCCTGTCGGCTGAAGTTTCGATTGTCGTCCGCGACGATTTCCAGGGTAAAGGAATCGGGTTTGAATTGCTTTCCTACCTGGTTACTGTGGCCAAAAGTCATGGACTGCATACTTTCACCGCCGAAATATTACCGGATAATAATGCCGTCTACAGCCTGATCGAAAAACTGGGTCTGCACTACGATCGAAAGTGGGAAGGCGGCCTGATCCATCTCGTGATCCATTTGAAATAGCGGGGTTCGGACCTTCATCAACCGCGGTTTCACTGCCCAGGCGATGAAGCCGGATTCTATGAGGAAATAACTAATGCCTATTGAAGTTAAAGAAGAAACGCTTAATTCGATATTTGAATACCGGTTTGAAGCGCCGGAAGATTTATCCCGGCCGCATGTTTTCACCCTGCCCGCCTGGTTTCAGACCTGGTGGAAAGTGTTTGGAGAAGATTATGAACCCTGCCCTTATTCGGTCTGGCAAAACGGGCAGATGATCGGTATCGCTCCCCTGATGCGCCGGGGTCCGACAGCGCGGCTTATCGGCAACCCCGAAGTCTGCGATTATCTTGATTTTATAACCGTCCCCGGCCGGGAAAAAGAATTTTTACAGGCCCTGTTCCCCGCGCTGCAAAAACGGGGCTTCAAGCAGCTTGAACTGAACGCTCAACGCCCGGATGCCGCGGTTTTCTGCTGGCTGTCCGGTGCAGAAGCGGACTCTGATTATCCCGGAAGGATATATTTCAGCCGGGAAGATCAAAGCTATGAACTGGCTCTTCCGGACAGCTGGGAAAGCTACCTGGCCGGCCTGAGCAAAAAACAGCGTCACGAAGTGAGGCGCAAACTGCGCCGCCTGGAAAAAGAAAACACCGGTTACCGCTACCGGATCATTGCCGGTAACCGGGCAGTGCAGGAGTTTTTGCCCCGCTTTTTTGATCTCGTGCAGTATAATCCTGACAAGGTTGAATTTTTTACGGATAAAACGAAATATTTCTTCCGCTGCCTGGTGGATAACATGGCCGGTTCCGGCCTGGCCCGTTTCGGCCTGCTTGAAATAGACGGGAGAGCTGCCGCGGCTGTTTTCTACTTTGACTACCGGGGGCGGATTCACCTTTATAACAGCGGCTACGACACTAATTACCGCTCTCTGAGCGTCGGGCTGCTTTCAAAAGTCTTATTGCTTAAAAACGGTATTGAACAGAGCCGGCAGGTTTTCGACTTTTTGAAGGGACAGGAAATCTACAAAGGCCGTCTCGGTGGCACTGCTGTCCCGATCTACCGGGTCAAAGTCGAAATCGATCCATAACAGCGGGAATCTAGGATTTTGGCGCTTAATGGCGCAGCTGTTATTTTACGCGACAGCCGGTGTTTATATTTTTTATGGTTTGCGAAATGGTGGTGCAGGCAATCGAGCCAATGCGGATGGCTTTCTTGAGCATACACAGTTCGCCGCTGGGCAAAGCCGGGGGTAAGGATACCGGGGGTATGAGCACCTACCTGCGCGGGTTATCCCGCGCTCTCGGTGAAGCCGGACACCGGATCGATCTGTTTACCCGGCCTGTTGGCGCCGCAGAAGACACTGTGCGAAAGCTAAGTCCAAATGTACGCCTGGTCCGGCCTGAAGATGGTTTAGGTCCCCTGGCCAAAAACGAAATATATCCTTACTGCGACGCTATAGCCGAAAGTATTGATCGTTTTTGCCGCCGGGAAAATGGCGGTTACCATTTTATTTTCAGCCACTACTGGCTTTCAGCGGTGGTCGGGCAAAATCTTCGGCAAAGCTGGAATATTCCCCACCTGGTCATGTTTCACACTCTCGGCCGGGCTAAAAACGAGTCCTGCCCCGGTGAAAACGAGCCTTTGCTGCGCCTTAAAGTTGAAGAAGATCTGGCCCGCAAAAGCGATCTCCTTGTTGCCGCCGCGAAACAGGAAAAAGAAAAACTGCTCAGATACTTTGCCCCGGACCGGCAAAAAATCGCGGTTATTCCCTGCGGAATTGACCGCACGCTTTTCAGGCCGCTTGATCCCCGCTGCCGCCGGCAAGTAAAACAGCAGATCGGCGCCGGAAAACAAAAAATTATTTTGGCCGTGGGGCGTATTGAACCGGTTAAAGGCTTCGATCTTCTGCTTAAGGCGGCCGCCCTGCTGCCAGCTGAAGACAACTTTAAACTGCTCATCATCGGCGGTGATGGCCAGAGCAGCACCGCTGTTGGCCGCCTGAAAGAAACCGCAGCCGCACTCGGTCTTGCCGGGAAAGTCCACTTTACCGGGGTGGTTGACCATGATCTGCTGCCCCTTTACTATAACGCTGCTGATGTTACCGTGCTGGCCTCGTTTTATGAAAGCTGCGGCCTGGTCGCTTTAGAGTCGCTGGCCTGCGGGACACCGGTGGCCGCCGCGCCGGTCGGTATAGTGCCCGAACTGCTGTACTCAACCAGGTACGATTCTTTTGGCTGCCTGATCAACGGGCGCAACCCTGAAAGCTGGGCGGCTAAAATCCGGGAATTGCTTCTGCGTCCTGAAAAAATCAGCCCGGCGGAAATTGATACCCGCCTTGCCCCCTACAACTGGGCAAATGCCGCCTCCGGGCTTGAATCGGCTATGCGCGGCCGGTGAGACAAGCAAAAAGGGTTATGTTATAATAACAAACGTGAATTTATTAGATGTTTCCGGCCGAAACCGGGCAAAATATTCTTATTCGGCCTGATATCGCTTTTCCCGGAAGGAGGGTTTTAATGGACACCCAGGCTATTTATGATGCCCTGATCAGGTATGGGATCCAACTTCTCCTGGCCATTCTAGTTTTGCTGATCGGTTTAAAGATCATCGGGATAATTACCAGGGTAATTTCCAACCGGTTGATCAAAGCGGAAATGGATCCCTCTATCCGGCCCTTTATTACTTCCCTGCTAAAAGTGGCCTTGCAGTTACTGCTGGTTATCTCTGTCGCTTCCATGATTGGTATCGAAATGACCGTTTTCATAGCGGTAATCGGGGCCATGGCTTTTGCCGTCGGACTGGCTTTGCAGGGCAGCCTGGCCAACTTCGCCGGCGGTGTCTTGATTTTGCTGCTTAAACCGTTTAAGGCCGGAGACTATATCCAGGCTGCCGGCCATGCCGGGACGGTTAAGGAGATCCAGATCTTTTATACCTTGCTCGACACCCCGGACAACGAGCGCGTGGTTGTGCCCAACGCCTTTTTGTCGAACAGCAGCGCCATTAATTACAGCAAGAACCCGACCCGGAGGCTTAATCTTGCTTTCGGTGTCGGTTACGAGGCAGACATCGATCAAGTCAGGAGCACATTACTGGATTTAGCGCAAAACCATCCCCGGATTTTTGACGATCCGCCACCGCAGGTGCTCCTGGGTGAGCACGGAGACAGCGCCGTTGTTTTTTATTTGCGGATGTGGTGTGATAGCGATAATTACTGGCTGCTCTACTTTGAATTCCTGGAAATGGTGAAAAAAGCTTTCGATCAAGCGGGAATCAACATTCCGTACCCGCAAAGAGAACTACACCTGATCGGCCCGGCGGATAAATATAAACAAGGGGATAAGGACAAAAATGACAGTTGACATTGGGCAGAAGAAATCCTCACAAGAAAATAAAGCAGATATAATGATCATCAGCCCGCACCCTGATGATGCCGAGTTCGGCGTATCCGGTTCGGTGGCCCGCTGGGTGAAAGAAGGAAAAAAGGTGGTCTACGTGATTTGCACCGGCGGAGAGAAAGGGAGCAATGATCTGAATGTCAACCCCGAAGATTTAAGAATAACCAGGCAAAAAGAGCAGCAAAACGCAGCCGGTTTGCTGGGGGTTAAAGAGGTGGTTTTTCTCGACTACGAAGATCAGGGCCTTGAAGATACCCCGGAGTTCCGCAAAGAAATTGTGCGCTGCATCCGCCTCTTTCGGCCGGACACGCTGGTTACCGCCGATCCCTACCGCCGCTATATCTGGCACCGCGATCACCGCATCGCCGGGCAGGTGGTCATTGATGCCGTCTTTCCTTTTGCCCGCGACCACCTTTCCTACCCTGACCTGCTGGATCAGGGGTTAATGCCCCACAAGGTCAAAGAAGTCCTTTTCTGGGCCAGTGAAGACCCCAATTATTATTCCGACATCACCGAAACCTTTGAAATCAAGCTGGCTGCACTGCGCTGCCATGAAAGCCAGGTCGGCGGCCATAATTTCCCCCGGATTGAAGAGTGGCTGCGCAAGCGTGCTGAAGATGCGGCCCGGGAGCAGGACTTTACCCTGGCCGAAGCTTTTCACCGCGAAGAGATCTTGCGGTAAGCCCGGTTATTTTCAAATAACAAAGGTCGTATTTGGCCTCGGCATTTATTATAGCCCGCGGGATAACTACCAGGACCGGCGCAGATCGGATAGGCCCTGCCGCCCGGTTTTCAGGAGCCGAGCCAGGTTACATCGCCGCTTAGTTCATAATTTTGGCGTCCGGAGCGAAAAGCATTAAAAAGCTTCCGTTCAGTTTCTAAATCTGTTTTCTTACCGTGCCCGGGTAAAATTACTGTTTCGTCGGGCAGGGCCATTATTTTCCCCTCGATCGAGTCCATGATTTTTTTGAACTCTTTTGGGGAGGCGGTTTTGCCCGGTCCGCCGGGGAATATGGTGTCTCCGGAAAAAAGGTACCTGCCGGTCCTGAAACACAGGCTGCCCGGGGTATGTCCGGGAGTATGGATAACCTCCAGGTTGATTTTACCGCACCGGATCTGCTCTCCCCCGGCAAGCAGATGCTCCGGCTTGACCGGCAGTTTGCCGGCCTCATCCTTATGGGCGGCAACCGGCGCTTTCAGCTCGCGGTGCAGATTTTCCAGGGCCGGGGTATGGTCCATATGCCCGTGGGTGATCAAGATGTAATTAACCCCGGTTTGCTTAAGCTGATCTTTAACCAGGTCTGCATTGCCCGGTGCATCGATGACAACGCTTTCGCCGCTTTCCGGGCACAATACCAGGTAGGTATTGGTTCCAAACGGCTCCGTTTCCAGGTGCAAAATCTCCAGATTTTCATCACCGGTGATCACTTCTACCTTACCGCTCATTTTCTACATCTCTCCTTTTTCAGCACTTTTACTTTTCAGCACTTTTACTTTTCAGCACTTTAACCTGCCCTGCATCGCTCAACCGCTATATTTATATTATAACAGCATTGTCACAGCCAAGATCCTCTCCCGGTCCTTTATGTTTAACCGCCTGTAATTGAAAGCTAAGTGTAGCGGCAAAGCGGGAATTTCCCTATTCTTGAATAATCGGTTATAATGATTTTTGGGAAAGACTCATCTCCGAGACAACTATAACAGGAAGAGGGATACAGCAAATGTCCAAGATTAAAATTGCCGTTGTCGGCGTTGGTAATTGTGCCAGCGCATTAATCCAGGGAATCCATTATTACCGTGACTCAAACGAAAATGATGCTATCGGGCTGCTGCACTGGAATATCGGCGGCTACCGCCCTTTTGACATCGAAGTCAGCGCAGCCTTTGACATAGATGAACGAAAAGTGGGCCTTGATATTAACCGGGCCGTCTTTGCCCCGCCTAACTGTGCCCTGCGTTTTTATCCCGACCTGCCCCCGGGCGGAGTAACTGTCCGGATGGGCAGGGTTTTAGACGGTTTTTCCGACCACATGCAGACCTATGAAGATGATTATACCTTTGTGCCCAGTAAAGCCCCCGAACCGGGAAAAGAAGAGATCGTGCAGACGCTTCGCAGCTCGGGTACAGAGGTTATGCTTAATTACCTGCCGGCCGGTTCCGAAGAAGCTTCCCTTTTCTATGCCGAATGCGCTCTTGAAGCGGGCGTTGCTTTTATCAACAACATCCCTGTTTTTATTGCCAGCGACCCGCGGTGGGCCGGGCGGTTTGCTGAAAAAAATCTGCCTGTCATCGGCGATGACATCAAGTCGCAGATGGGAGCGACTATCCTGCACCGCGCCCTGGCCGATCTGTTCAAGAACCGCGGGGTCAGGATGGAGCGCTCATACCAGCTAAACACCGGGGGCAATACCGATTTTTTGAACATGACCAACCAGAAGCGGCTGGCCACCAAGCGTATCTCTAAAACCGAAGCAGTGCAGTCGGCGGCCGCCAAAAGACTGCCCGACCGCGATATCCATATTGGCCCCAGCGATTACGTCTCCTGGCAGAAAGACAACAAGGTCTGCTTCCTGCGCATGGAAGGCCAAATCTTCGGCAACGTGCCGGTCAACCTCGAGATGCGCTTGAGCGTTGAGGATTCACCCAATTCGGCGGGCATTGCCATCGATGCCGTCCGCTGCTGTAAACTGGCCCTGGACCGGAAAGAAGGAGGCGTGTTGGCGGGCCCCTCGGCCTATTTTTCCAAACATCCGCCCCGTCAGTATCCCGACTACCAGGCTTACCAGCTTACCGAAGAGTTTATCCGCGGCGATTAACAGTTGAAGCGCTGATACACAGCAGCCGGAATTTTTGCTTTAAGATCTCTTAGTGCCGCCGCCTGATTAAAGCTTGCGGCCCAGGTCGAAACCTTCGCGCAGCGCCTCGGTGATCTTGCGCGGCTTGCGGGCATCTCCGATCAGATGTATCTCTTCGAGTTTTCCCTTCAGCTCTTCATACAGGGCATTTTCAGCTGCTGCCCCGATGGCCAGAACTACCGTGTCCGCCGGCAGCAGGGTTTCTTTGCCCTCTTTTTCAAGCACCACCCCGGTTTCGTTTACCTCTTTTACCGTGCACTGGTCCATGGCCCTGATACCCAGGCGGCGGATGCATTTTATGGTAACCCAACGGGTGCTTATGCCGATATCCCGGCCGATTCCTTTTTCCAGCTCGACCAGGGTCACTTCCCTGCTGCCGCGGTTAAGCAGTTCTTTCAGATTTTCCGCAGTTTCAGCCTCGTTTTCGATCAAAAATTTAAGGTTTTCAGCCGATATGGCTCCCATTTCAGCGATACTGACCGCTGTTTCACAGCCGACTGAACCGCCCCCGATTACCACCACCCGCTCGCCGGGGACAACCGAGCCGTCCAGGATTGCCAGGGCCGATACCGGCTGCGCTGAATTTTTTACCGTAAAAGGCGCTTTTGCACCGCGGGCCCCGGTGGCCACAATGACCACGTCGGCATTTTCAGAAACAACTTCTTTTGCTGAAGCCTCGCGGTTCAAGACTACCGTTACCCCGTTTCGGGCCAGTTCATGTTCATAATAATCAAGCAGGGTGATAAACTCCTGCTTTCCCGGGGGGATCGCTGCGTAACGCAAATGGCCGCCGAGGCGCTGATCTTTTTCCCACAAGTTAACCTTATGGCCCCGGGTCGCAGCCAGGCGGGCGGTTTCCATTCCCGCCGGGCCCCCGCCGATCACCAGCACCTTCCGCGGCTTTTCAGCCGGTTTGATTTCTACGTCATATTCCCTTCCGGCCAGCGGATTGACCGTGCAGTGCACGTCCTGCAGGGTAAATACCATGTCAAAACAGCCCTGGTTGCAGGCAATACAGCGCCTGATCGCGGCCGGGTTGTTGTTTTTTGCTTTGTTGGGCAGGTCCGGATCGGCGATCAGCGGCCGGCCCATGTTGACCAGGTCGGCCATGCCGTGCTCCAAAACTTTTTCGGCGACCAGGGGATCATTGATCCGGTTGCTGGCTATCACCGGTACAGCGACTGCTGCTTTGATCTCCCGGGCCAGGTAGGCAAAGCCGCCGCGAGGCAGTTCTCCGGTAACCTGGGGCACCCGCGATTCGTGCCATCCGCCGGTCACGTTCAGGCAGTCCACGCCGGCGGATTCCAGATCTGCGGCAAAAAGGCGCGCTTCCCGGCTGGTGTTGCTTCCCGGCATGAAATCGTGGCCGGAGATCCTTACCAGCAAGGTAAAATCACTGCCGACTGCTTCCCTGACCCGCCTGACAACTTCCAGGCCGAAGCGTTTGCGGTTGTCCCAGGAACCGCCGTACTGGTCTGTGCGCTGGTTTGTCAGCGGTGAAAGGAACTGGCAGATCAGGTATCCGGCGCTGGCCAGAACCTCCACGGCATCGAAGCCTGCTTCCCGGGTTCTTCGGGCCGCCAGGCCGTAATTTTCTATTACAGTTTCAATGTCTTCCAGGGTCATTTCCCGCGGTGTTTCACGGGTAAACCGCGAAGCGACTGCAGAAGGGGCAATCGGCTGCTGACCGATCATCATGCTGTGGGTATAGCGCCCGGCATGATAAAGCTGAGCCGCCGCTTTCGCCCCGTTATCACGGATGGCCCGGGCCAGTTTTTTCAGGCCGTCAAGATATTTATCGTCATGCAGGCCGATCATCATCGGCCCCTGTCCGAGGTTATCTATGGTGCACCCGCCGGCAGTGATCAGGCCTGCCCCGCCGCGGGCCCTGGTTTCGTAATATTTGATCAGCCTTTCGTTGACATAACCTTCCGGTGTGTAAGCGTGATGGATTGCCGGCATGGCAATGCGGTTTTTTAACTCCACCTGCCCGACCTGGATCGGTTCAAATAGTTTCATAATCATATAACTCCTTTACTGGTCGCAAACTTTATGTTGCCACTTATTTTTATTCTACATTAAACCGGCCGTTGCCTTCTTCAGTCAAAAAGTGATGCTAAAAAACAGTCAGGTGCTTTAAATATCCGGAAACGCTAACACAGATTGAAAACAATTGCTGCGATCCGGCCCCGGGGTCGAACTTATTAATTTTGATCCGAACATAAA
>SLRT01000125.1 GCA_007130825.1 Syntrophomonadaceae bacterium
ATATATCATGCTTAACAAGACTTGTCAAGCACTTTTTATTGTCTATTCAGTTAGAAGGTAAAAAAATATATTCCCCCTCACTAATACGTAACTTCGGCATGCCTATTTGACCCACCTGTTAAAAATTTGCTAATATTCCCCCCTCACTTAATACCGCATGGGAGTGGTCTAATATTGCCTTTTTTATTAAATATTTTCTAATATTGTTTATTCCTAAATCAACACGTCTTTAACAACTGACGGACTTCTACGATACATTGCTCCAATCTCGGTATAGCTGAACCCCTTCCACCATAACCCTAAATACCGCCTTTGCATAATAGACGGGTTCCTTCTATATATTGTTGCCAGAATTAGTTAATTCGTTTAATTCGTTTATTTCGTAACCCGGCGGGAATAAACGGGATCAGCAGATTTAGTAAAAATCCCCTCCAGGGTGAAGGTTATTTCGTATATAGCCTTATTCTTCTATTTGAAATCCTACTATTTCTATAGGTATTATTATATAGGGTTATTTTACTATCTATTATCTACCTATACAATAATAAGTAATAGTATATAGTGATACAAACCATATATTCCCTGTAGGGAAATAGCCTTATTTTATCGGCTTTTCGTGACATGCTGACCTATAATGAGATGTAAATCTCTTGCCTTTTAATCAGGGTGTCCCAGGTTCGAGACCTGGATGGCTCACCAGTATTTAAAGGGGTTTCAGGGTTTGTAAAAATCTTGAAACCCCTTTTTTTGTGCGGAAAAATATGCGGGGTTTGTGCGCAATAAAAAGTGCCTTTTCTTTCACCCGGGTTGCCGGTCATGCAGCCGGGCCGTGATCACTTTCAGTTATATCTTAAAAGCAGCGAACATAATTGCTATTTTGAGCCTCTTGACAACTTTGATAATCTCTGATTAAAATACCTGTAGATCATTATAAAACCCGGTTATTTTGCCGCCTGCTTTTTATCCTTCCAATTAAACTGGATGGGACGTGCTCCCAACCCGCTAATGTTTGTAAACAATAAATTGCTTTGAAAAATATAGGTTTTTCTACCTCATTACGCTCGTTAAACGGTTACCGCTGAAACGACTGCAGCAATATTCTAAGGAGGGTAATTGTGACTTCCAAAGTGTTAATTAAAAATGCCACCGTTGTTACCATGAATGAGAATAACGATATTCTTGATTCGGGAGATGTTTTAATTGAAAACGATCTAATCAAATCTATCGCACCGGAAATAATTGTTCGAGATGAAAATTTGATCACACTTCCCGGTGAAGGAAAAGTAGTAATACCCGGATTAATTAACTTGCATAATCATGCGGCGATGAGCCTGTTTCGCAGTTATGCCGATGACTTTCCCCTGATGGAATGGCTGACAAAAAAAATATTTCCCGCCGAGGCAAAAATTACTGAAGAAGATGTATTTTGGGGCACTTCCCTGGCCCTGCTGGAAATGATCCGTGGCGGGACCACTACGTTTGTTGATATGTATTACTACATGGATGAGACTGCCCGGGCCTGCCAGGAAGGTGGCATAAGAGCATTACTCTCCCAGGTATTTATCGGCGCCGAAAACAGCAGTGAAGGTTTCAACAGCCTGGAAGACGCTATCTATTTTATTGAGAACTGGCAGGATCAAACCGGCGGGCGCGTAAAACCGATCCTCGGTCCTCATGCCATCTATACCTGCCCTCCAGAATTTTTAAAAAGAGTCTTAAACGAAACCGGGCACTTAGATACCCTGATCCATATCCATTTATCCGAATCAAGGCATGAAGTCAATGAATCATTAAAAATGTACAACAAGACACCGGTTGCTTTAATGGATGATCTCGGATTTTTTGAAAGGCCGGTACTGGCTGCTCACTGCGTGCATCTCACAGATGATGATATTGAAATATTGGCTTCAAAAAAAGTGGGGATCTCTCATAATCCCGGCAGTAACCTTAAATTGGGTAACGGTATCGCCCCGTTAAAAAAATTGCAAGATAAAAAGGCCAGTGTAGGCCTGGGCACAGACGGCGCCGCAAGCAATAATAACCTGGATATGTTTGAAGAAATCAGGCTTTCCAGCCTGCTTCAAAAGGGGCTGTATGAAGATCCGACCTATATTACCGCTAACGAGGCTTTTGCTATGGCAACCTGCGGAGGAGCAAAAGCGCTCAACATGGATAACATCGGTGTCCTGAAAGAAGGAGCAAAAGCCGACCTCGCGGTTCTTGATTTTAAAAAACCGCATCTGCAGCCTCATAATGATCCGATAGCCAATATAGTTTATTCCGCTTCTGCCGGTGATGTAGAAACAGTTTTGGTTGACGGTAAAATATTGTATGATAAGGGAGCTTTCTTGACGCTTGATGAGGAAAAGATCTATTTTGAAGCAAACCGGTGCGCTAAAAAGCTGAGGCAATAAAATTTCGATACCAGCTTCCGCCTCACAGCAGACATCCTTGCCCTCAGCCAGTGTTTCCCACTGCCATGCGCACAGCGAATTTTCACCGCCAGGTTAACGCCCATGCCGGACGCACTATCAGAAATGCCGGGGATTTTTCCCCGGCATATTAATATTTTACGGCATATTTTTAATTTCTATTTTTAGTAACGGTAATGATCCGGCTTGAAAGGACCTTCTACTTGTTTACCGATATAATCAGCCTGGTCTTTATTCATCCTGGTCAACCGGGCGCCGATTTTTTCCAGGTGCAAGCGGGCCACTTCTTCATCGAGCTCCTTGGGCAGACGGTGGACGACGCACTCACGCTCGTTTTTAGCCAGATCGATCTGGGCCAGAACCTGGTTGGTAAAGCTGTTGGACATCACAAAACTTGGGTGGCCGGTTGCGCAGCCAAGGTTAACCAGGCGTCCTTCAGCAAGCAAGATTATACTATGTCCATCCGGAAATATAAATTGATCGACCTGGGGTTTAATATTAACTTTTTTAATTCCCGGAAAGTTTTCCAGTTCATTAACCTGGATCTCGTTGTCAAAATGACCAATGTTACACACTATGGCCTGGTCTTTCATCTTTTCCATGTGTTCGATTCTAATCACATCCCTGTTTCCGGTAGCTGTTACATAAATATCTGCATCGGGCAGGGCGTCTTCGATGGTAACCACTGAATAACCGGCCATAGCCGCCTGCAGAGCGCAAATCGGATCAACTTCTGAAACCAGCACCTTGGCCTTGAAAGCATCCAGCGCTTCTGCCGAACCTTTGCCCACATCACCAAAACCGGCTACAAAGGCTGTTTTTCCGGCAATCATAACGTCTGTTGCCCGTTTGATACCGTCTAGCAGGCTTTCACGACAGCCGTAAATATTGTCAAACTTACCCTTGGTCACTGAATCATTGACATTAATAGCCGGGCATAAAAGCGTCTTGTTTTTCTCCATCTGGTAAAGGCGGTTTACGCCGGTTGTTGTTTCCTCGCTTACACCACGAATATCAGGGATAATTGTGTGCCAGTGCCGGGGATTTTCGGCAAGCATATTTTTCAGCAAACTATTTACCGCTTGCAGTTCTTGATTCGAGGTCGGCTCGTCAAGCATCGCGGGGTTCTTCTCAGCCTCATAGCCCCGGTGGATAAGCAGTGTGGCATCACCGCCGTCATCGACTATCTGGTGCGGCCCGGAACCATCCGGCCAAACCTGGGCTTGCAGGTTGCACCACCAGTATTCTTCCAGAGTTTCACCTTTCCAGGCAAATACAGGTGTCCCCTTCGGATCATCAACTGTTCCACCTTTTTCTGGCGGGCCGACAACAACTGCAGAAGCGGCGTGATCCTGGGTTGAAAATATATTACAACTTGCCCAGCGCACATCGGCGCCGAGTTCCACTAATGTTTCGATTAAAACCGCAGTTTGAATAGTCATATGAAGGCTTCCGGTCACCCGGACATCTTTTAGCGGTTTTTCCCGGGAATATTTTTCGCGGGTGGCAATCAATCCCGGCATTTCTTTTTCCGCTATTTCAATTTCCTTTCTGCCCCAGGCAGCCAGGTTTAAATCTGCTACCTTGTAATCCAGTTTCTTTTTTTCATTCATTTTAATAATTTGTCCCTCCCGGATAAGTAATAATCTTACTGCCAATAGCCTTCGGCAATGGCTTTACGTACGCTTTGAATGCTTTTCTGATCAAACTGGGCCCCGGTCTGTTTCACAATTTGCGCCGCAATATATGAAGCCAGCTTACCGGCATCAGCATAAGAATAACCCTTGATTAAACCATATAAAAAACCTGCTGCATAGTTATCGCCGGCGCCGGTACTGTCCACGGCATCAACTTTATAGGCATCGACAAGGATACACGTTCCGTCAATACACCCGATACACGATCCGTCAGCACAATTTTTCACTGCAGCAATCACATTATTTTTTGCCAGATCTATTGAAGCTTTTTCAGGATCATCGTAACCCAAAAGTAAACGCGCTTCTTCGCGATTTGCCAGCAGCACATCCACACTGTCTTTTATAAGGTCAAGAAAATCATCGTAATGCCGTTTTACAGCAAACGGATCGGCCAGATCAAAAACCACTTTGGTTCCTGCTTGTCGTGCGGTTTTAATAGCAGCCGCTAATGCATTTTTTTGGTTCTCGGTGTCCCACATGTAACCGGTAAAATATAAATAGCCGGCATCGGTTATTAAGCTGTGGTTGACATGATCGGGGCTAAATTCTTGGCATACTCCAAGCCGTGTGTTCATCGTCCGTTCGTAATCAGGAGTAACCAGCACTATACAGCTACCCGTGTCTCCCGGGCAACTTGATAAATCAGATATAACGTTTTTTTCTCCAAGGCGTGTACAGTAAATAGTTCCCAGCTCATCATTACCAACCATTCCGGCCAGTGCGGTCTGAATCCCAAGAGCAGTGAGGGTGATCATTGTATTTGGCGCTGAACCGCCACAAGCATAAATCTTTTCATGGTCATTAAGATAATTCAATATATTGTTGCCCCGCTCAGTATCAATTAAGGTCATTTTTCCCTTATCCAGCTTGAGTTCCAGGATCTCCTCTTCGCTTACATGGGCAAGCACATCTATCAACGGGTTACCAATACCGTATACTTCTACCTTGCCGGTGGTGTTATCTGCCATATGTAATCTCCTTCATTTATATCATTTACTAACGTTGTTTGATCAAAAGTTTTACTAAAAAATGTTTTACCAACAATTCACTGCAGGTTAAAGATACAGTTGCTGGTCATCAGCAGTTTGCAGCGGGAAGAAAAAAAGCCCATATAATGGCTTTTTTCTTCGTTAAAATATTCGATACTTTGTAGCGGCTGAGATCATAATTAAGTTAAACATTTTATCCTGTTTCACCCGGTAAACGTCTTTAAAATGGGAAATATCCACCTTGTGAGTATACCACTACAGTCGCCTGGAGTCAAATTAATATTTCCCATAAAAACCCATTTAGAGCAATTGAACAGGTTTCCGATAAGTAC
>SLRT01000119.1 GCA_007130825.1 Syntrophomonadaceae bacterium
CTTTTTTCTATACGCTTCAGCTTTGGCACTTCACTGGTGGCTCTTGTTTTGGCTTTTCTGGTTGGCGTTCCCACTGCTTACGTGCTGGCCCGCTGCTCTTTTCCCGGCATTAGAATAGTGGCCGCTCTTTTCTACCTGCCGGTTTTTTTACCGCCCCTGATTTCCGGGCTGGCCTTGCTGCTGCTTTTTTCAGGCGACGGCGGACGCTGGCTGGCTGAACAGGGATGGGATTTTATCTTTAGCTTTCGCGGTGTAATCATTGCCCAATTTTTTGTCGCTGCTCCTTATGCAGTTCGTTCTTTCCAGACAGCCTTTGAATCAGTGGACCGCTCTTACGAAGAAGCGGCAGAAACGCTTGGAGACAGCCCGGCAAGAGTATTTTTAAAAATTACACTGCCCCTTTCTGCCACGGGGTTGATTGCCGGCAGTTTGTTGGCCTGGGCGCGCGCTTTGGGCGAATTTGGAGCGACGATCATGCTTGCCGGGGTCACCCGCATGCAAACAGAAACACTGCCTACCGCAATTTATCTAAATATGTCATTGGGGGATCTGGATGCCGCGGTGGCTGTAGCGGTAATCATGTTGATAATGGCCATGGTCCTGGTTGTATGCCTGCATTTTTTACTGGCCAAAAAGAAGAATATAACGGTTTTTCATTAGCTTACCGGACATCATTTTGCCGGATTAACTAACAGGTACGCCGGAAATCGTTTATTTGGAGTGTGGAAGGTTGATGGTTTATAAACTTCGTTCAAAAATATGGCTTGAAGATCAGGGCAAGGTTTTTGGTGACGGACCCTGTGACCTGCTGCATCGTGTGGATCAACTGGGTTCTCTGCGCAAGGCAGCAGCAGAAATGAAGATGTCCTACCCCCAGGCCTGGGAGTTGATAAAAATGCTGGAAGATAACCTGGGCTTTCCCTTAATTGAAAGAAAAGTGGGAGGGCGTCACGGGGGCGGGTCATTTCTTACCGAAAAAGGGAAAAAACTGATGCTGCGCTATAGGGAATTTCGTGAAAAAGCCAATCAAGATCTGCAAAGTTTATATGAAGATTATTTCAGCGATATGCCCCTGTAATGCCAGAGAAACGGGGTTGTCAGCAACCTTATAAAAAGAATTATTACCGGCAACGGAAGTGTGTTTACGGCCTAAAAAGGCATGTCAAGAAGATGAAAAAGTTTATAGCAGGTCACTGAGAATCCGGGATAGTTCTTGTCCCTGCTGTGAAAAACCGGCGAAGATGGAAGAATGTGAAATAAACAAAACTGTGAACAGCAGGAATTCTTCTGATAATGTAGAAAAATTACAGTATCTAAATATCCTCGATATAGACGAGTAAATGCCTGTTTATATTTCAAGCGGCAACCTTTCGACCGATCAAGCCTTTAACTGTAGCCGTATCTCTAAGAACCATCAATAACCTGGAGGTGGAAAAATGTTTAAAAACCGTGATAAAATTATGGCCCGGGTGGCGGAAATGCCACTGGGAGAAAAATCACCGTCAAATCGTTATTGGTGCCTGACGTGTAAAATGCTTTTTTCCATGGAGGAACCGGTTTGCCCCTATATGCCTAAGATATGTATCAACAGCCCTATAGCTGTGGAACTGGTTGGCCCGGAATCGACGATCAGCCTGGAAAAAATTGGCCTGTTTTATCCCAAAATCCCGCAGAAAATGTTGGCTTACTTGGCAAAAGGCGATCCGAAAAAAATTGCTGATAAATGGGTCGGAGTATACCTTGATTTTCTTGAACAGTGGCACTTTGATTATAAGCATGAACCTTTGCAGACGATTAAGAGCTTTATTATTACCGTATCGGGCAGTGAAACCGGTCAGCGGATCCGATCCGGCGAGATTACCCTGGTGTTGACTGATTTGGAAAAAATATGGGATCAAGAACGTTTCTTCAGTATTTTGGAACATGCCTTGGAAACATTAAAAGAAAAATTAGCCGTAGATCAGGCGATAAAACTGGACAGCCTTGATATTTTAGGTGATATGGATACGGGCAAATATTTCTGTCCGATGTGCAGCAAATTCTTTGAATTCTCGACCCAGAAAGATTCCATTACCTGTCCGCTTATGGCTCAGAAATGTATGGCAGTACCGACAAACATCAACAATATCAAGTACAAGTTTGATCACCTGCTCCGGGTGTACGACTACACGCCGGATATCTACAAACAGTTGGCGGAAGCGTTGGATGTTCAGCCGGGGGCTAAAGATTACCTGCGCAAAATTCTATCAGACGAGTGGCTGTTCGAGGTCGATGACAAGTCTCTTGATGCCTTTAGCCATTTGTTGGGCGTAAAAGAACCTTAGAAATAATGACCATGAAGCTCTAAAAAGGTTGATTAAAAAAAATAATGAACGTTAAACCTGGAATTGTTATTCGTAATACAATTCAGCCGGGTGACATGGGTTATATAACCTATTTGCACGGAAAACTGTATGCAGAAGAATGCGGTTTTAATCATACTTTTGAACCTTATGTTGCCATTCCCCTTGCCGAGTTTGTAAAATCTCATACATCCAAAGAACGAATATGGATAGTAGAAAAAGAGGAAGAAGTCATGGGCTCGCAAGCAATAGTCAGGTTTTCCGATGAGCAGGCTCAGTTACGCTGGTTGTTGCTACATCCGGAAATAAGGGGATGTGGAATTGGAAAGCAACTTGTAAAGGAAGCAATCAATTTTACCCGGAAATGCGGTTATTCATCTATATTTTTATTAACGCTAGATATTTTGCCCCGGGCAGCGGCCCTTTACACTTCAAAAGGTTTCGTGATTGCCGAAGAGAAAAAAACTTGCATGTGGGGAGTAAGGTTAACTGAACAAAAGTATGAAATGACCTTATAGACTGCTTGCTGGATTGTGTCAGTTTAGTTTAATTCTTGCTTTCGCCATAAATTTTTCCGGCACAATTATAAAACGCTCGTGTTGACCGTGCCCGATGGGTCCCGCGTTGTCTTCAGCGGTGACGTTGAACAGCAGGCGCTTGCGGTCTACTTCTATTAGCTCGGCATAGGCGGTTACTGTTATGTTGACCGGTGTTGCTGCCGTATGAACAATATCCACCCGGGTACCCACGGTGGTCTGACCTTCAGGCACCATCCCTTCAAGGGCGTTGATCGCCGCTTTTTCCATCAACGCTACAAGCATAGGCGTGGCAAAGACATGCACGCTGCCACTGCCAACCCCTGTAGCTGTACTGGTTTCGGTTACGATTGTGCTGGCACTGCCGCGAAGGCCGGGTTTAAAATTCATTTAGTATGCCTTGCTCCTTTTTTAGTCGTTTTGCTACCTTCCTGAAAATATTTATAACGATAAAAAACTGATTCGTCAATCCCCATTAAATGTAAATGGTACCAGGGAATTTTTGATGTGGGCATCAATGCCCCGATCTTCTGAAATGCTGTCGTAACCTAAAATTATCTCGGTCAGCTGGTGCGGGTAAAAACCCGGCCGGGATGGCGCGCCAGGTACAACAGCATGTTGAATACTGTTGGAGTAAAATTGAGATGATGTTTCTGCCAGGTAATACGGTGGACCGGGGTGTCAATTTTCAGGTCTCCCCCGGCAAGAATCAGAATGTCGGTAAGGGGGACATTGTCAGGATCGCTGCGGCGCAGCATCGATTTCACCCTGGCAACAACTTCCCGCAGGCTGAAAGGTTAAAAAACCATCGCCGATAATTCCATGGCAGGCTTTACAGATCTTTAAGCAGTCTGTTCTCCTCTGCGCTATCGATTAAAGCGTAAAAATCATGCAGAGCAGTTTTCACGGCTTCAAGTGTGGATGATGGTTTGGCGATAAGCACATCCATGCCTTTGTGATCAAGGCGTTCGATGACCATTTTTATGCTAATTGTGTTTATGTCGATGGCCGGTTGGTAGGCGCTTGTTTTGGATTGCCTGGTTATGGTTTCATTGACCAGAGCTACAGCTGTTAAATCATTTAATATAATGCGCACCAGGCTATTAGGTATTTGCAATAAACTGGAAATCTGTTCCGGGGTAAAGGGTTTTCCACCATTTTGGAAATTGGTAATTAACAGGTGCATTATGTAGAGGGTCAAGATCTTTTTGTTGAAGGGGCTGATGTTTTTTGTTTCTGATTCAAACTCATAACTGGCTACATTATGGTTGGCATAGGAGAGTTCTGCGCCAAAAAGAACGACAATCCAACTCACCTGCATCCAGATCATGAGCAGTGGAAGGGCAGCGAAGGAACCATACATGGTGCCGAACCTGGACGCGCCAATTTGAAATGTAACATAGCCCCATTGGACCAGTTGAAAGATGGTGCCTGCAACAATCCCTGCCAGTAAGGCCGAAGAGAATTGAACATTGGTGTTGGGCATAACCAGATAGAGTATGGTAAAAAGAATCCAGATTAAAACGTAGGGAATTAGTTGAACAAGAAGCAATAAAAGAGGATTGAGGATGGCGCTGCTTACCTCTTCAAGCTGGGTGTTAAGGTAGACTGTTACTACACTGGCCATGATAAAAAACAGAGGTACCAAAAATATCATTGCGAAATAATCGCTGAATTTGCGTGACCACGGCCTGCCCCGGCTGACCTGCCAGATTTCATTAAAAGATTTTTCGATATTGGTCAGCAGCATGGTGATGGTGTAGAGGAGGATGATCAGTCCTAAAACGGCTACTGTGCCCCCGTGGATTTCTTCAAGAAATGTTTCGGTCAGCTCCATCAGCCAGTGGAATACTTCTTCCCGTCCTGTCAGGGCAGCCTGCAGCTGTCTTTCCAGATACATTTCCAGTCCGAAACCCTGCGCAATGCCGAAGGCAAGCGCTGCAATGGGCACAATACTGAACAGTGAATAAAAGGTGAGAGCCGGTGCCCGCAGCAATATTTTGTCTTCACTGACGCCCCGTAAAGCGAGGGTTAATACGCGCAGTTGGGCGATTAAAAAGTTTTTGGCCGGGGATAACTCTTTGCCGGGCATCCGAAAGATATCTACCCGCAGGAAATGGGCGATTTTATCCAAAGCTTGCAGGAATTCAGAGATTTTTTTCTTCATAATATTGAGCAGGTAAATGAAGGTGATAAAAAATTTTGTTTCATTGTAGAGATGCTATCATGATATTTAAAGACATGTCAAGCAAACGTTCAATGCAGCGGAACTGACGCATGAAATATTATTTAACCGCATATAAGGGTTTCAATTTGATTTTACCCCTTCTTAAACTTCAAATTACTGCTGCAACCACGTTAGTTTGACAGCATAAATTAGTCGGCAATCTAAGAAACCTTGTTGCATAGTGCTGTGAGGGTATTTTTTTGCAATTTTTTATCATATATATGTAGCGAAACTTAAGTGAATATGATATAATATAATAAGAATCATCAAATCCTTCCAGGATAGGAGAGCATTAAAATGAACTTAAAGGTCTGCA
>SLRT01000025.1 GCA_007130825.1 Syntrophomonadaceae bacterium
ATGATTTTTCCGGCCCGGCGGGCTGCTTCCTGCGCTACCTGAATGGGTTTATCGAAAGAAGAATCCATCTTATATTCAACCGCCTTCTTCGGGTGGATTTTATGCCCTTTAAGATATATTTTAACACAAAATTAACTGTTGTCTCTTTATGTCCCGTACATGAGACTTCGCTTTCTATCCTTCCCCTTTCTTTCCCTTTAAAAAAAATGCCTCCGGAACTGCGGCAAAAAAACCCGGGGCAGGTTGATCAGGGGCTGTCATCACCGAACCCGAAGGAAAAGTGCATTAAAAATAGAAGTATATAATTCAACAGGAGGGAAGGTGGTCGCAATGGCGCAGGGAACTGTTGCCCTGCTCGGTTCCGGTGAACTTTCCGGGACCATGGTCGAGACGCATAAGATGCTTCTTTCTAAGAACAGGTCCCGGGGAAAGGCGCTATTTCTCGATACGCCGGCGGGCTTTCAGGGTAACGTCGACCTGATTGCAAAGCGGGCGGTAGAGTATTTTGAGCGCCAGGTGGGCAGCAATATGGAGATCGCCTCTTTCAAATCAGCAGAATCGGCAGCTTCGCCGGAAGGCGAAGAGGTTTACCGCCTTTTTAGCGAAGCTGGTTACGTGCTGATCGGGCCGGGCAGCCCGACCTATACTGTTCGTCAATTAAAAGATACACCGATCCCCGCCCTGCTCGGCGCCATGGTCACACGGGGCGGCTGCCTTGTTGCCGCCAGCGCTGCGGCGCTTACCGTTGGCAGCCACACTCTTCCGGTATATGAAATATATAAGGTGGGAGAACCGCTGCACTGGACCGGGGGGCTGGATATCATTGGTCACCTGGGCCTGGAACTGGTGGTGATCCCCCACTGGAACAATGCCGAAGGAGGAAACCACGATACCCGGTTCTGTTATATGGGAGAAGAGCGGTTCCGTGCCCTCGAGGCCCAACTTCCACCGGACACTACAATCCTCGGGCTTGACGAGCATACGGCATGCATTCTCGACTTTTCTTCCCGCGAGGCCGTGGTGGCAGGTATCGGCCAGGTGACGATCAGGCGCGGCGGCGCGGAAAAACGCTTTGCGCGGCATGAAAAGTTATCTTTCGAGCAGCTTTATGATGGCTCAGATGCCCGGGGTTTTGCCACCGGGGATCAAGCTTCCTTGATACCGCCTTCAGCTATTAATGTGGATGCCGATACTCAGTTTTGGAACCGGATGCATCGCATTGAAAAAGCTTTTTACCACGCTCTTGAACAAAATGACCTGGCCGTAATGACCACCCAACTGCTTGAAGCAGACAGGCTTCTCTGGCAGGCACAACTTGATCTGGAAAACCCCGAGTTCGTGTCGCAGGGAAGGGAGCTTTACCGCGAGATGATCGTCCTTGCCGGGACAGGAGTTGACCAGGCCTCCAACGTTATCCCGCGTAAATTTAAAGATCTGGTGAGCGAGTTAGTCGAGCTCCGGGAACAGTACCGCCGGGATAAACGGTGGCCGGAAGCCGATCAAATCCGCAGCTGTCTGCAAAGTGTAGGAGTGGTGCTGGAAGATACAGAAAAGGGGCCCAGGTGGCGGCTTTGAAGATATAACTGCTTATCCAGGGCCGAGCAGATCTGTTTTTTGGAAATATAGCTATTCAATTCACCGCGCACATTATCTTCCACCGGTTTATCAGCATAACTGCGCACCGCTATTCTTTGTTTGATTAATTTCATTGCTTCTGTATCCGTCACTTAATTCATTTGCACTGCCCGGTTTTTACTGATCTTATCCAAACACCCACCCTGGCCGGTTTATAATTATCGCCTGCGAAACCGGCTGCTTGATATTACAACAAAAGAAATTTTTAAGATATACAGCCGCATCTGATTATCAAACCCGGGCAGTTTCATCCACAGGGCAATAGAGGTCAACAATAGTGGATTATCATATCAGGCCCCGGGGGATAATAGGCTGCGGGGTTTTTTCACCTGCTCAGCCAGCGGAGTTGTGATATAATCCTACAGGGATATCTTGAATTGATACGGAGGCTTACTTGTTGAAACCTGAAAACATAAGAAATTTTTGCATCATTGCGCATATAGACCACGGCAAATCAACCCTGGCCGACCGGTTGCTTGAGGCGACAAGTACCCTTACTGCCCGCCAGATGAAGGAGCAGGTCCTGGACCAGATGGACTTAGAAAGGGAAAGGGGCATCACGATCAAACTGCAGGCGGTCCGTTTGGATTACCGGGCCGGGGATGGTGAGGAATATATTTTAAACCTGATCGACACCCCGGGGCATGTCGATTTTACCTACGAAGTATCAAGAAGCCTGGCTGCTTGCGAAGGGGCAATTCTGGTGGTTGACGCTGTCCAGGGGATCGAGGCCCAGACCCTGGCCAATACCTACCTGGCCCTGGAGCAGAACCTGGCTATCGTTCCGGTGATTAACAAAATTGACCTGGCCAGCGCTGACCCGGAAAGGGTGGAGGGGGAATTAGTTGATCTAATCGGTGATGATGCGAAAGAAACTCTTTTGGTTTCGGCAAAACAGGGCACCGGCATCGCCGCGGTTTTGGAGGCGATCGTTAATAGGGTGCCTCCACCGGTGGCAGGCGATCCGGACCGACCACTGAAAGCCCTGGTTTTTGATTCCAATTATGATAAATACCGGGGAGTAATCGCTTATATCCGGGTGATGGAAGGCAGTATCAAAAAAAATGACCGGATTAAATTCATGAATACAGGTAAGGTTTTCGAGGTGGCAGAAACCGGTGTTTTCCGCCCGGCGATGGAGCCTGTTTCCGGTTTGTCGGCCGGGGAAGTAGGCTACCTGATGGCTTCGATAAAAAACGTCGAAGATGCCGCGGTTGGCGATACGGTTACCAGGTCAGAAAACCCCGCTGAAAAGGCCCTGCCGGGCTACCGCCAGGTGGTTTCAATGGTTTTTTGCGGCCTCTTTCCCCAGGTCAGCAATGATTTTGTCACCCTGCGGGAGGCGATCGAAAGGCTTAAACTAAATGATTCAGCGCTTAGTTATGAGCCGGAAAAATCAACAGCGCTGGGGCTTGGTTTTCGCTGCGGCTTTCTGGGGTTACTGCACATGGATATTGTCAGGGAAAGGCTTGAACGTGAATACGGCCTCGATTTGATCGTATCGGCGCCAAGCGTGGTTTACCGGGTCCATCTAAAAGAAGGCAATGTGATTGAAGTCGATAACCCGGCCCTGATGCCAAAAACAGATGAGCGGGTAGCGATCGAAGAGCCTTACGTTGATGCTTCTATCTTGGTCCCCGCAGAATATCTCGGGCCGGTTATGGAACTGTGCCAGGATAAAAGGGGCGAGTACTGCGATACGGAGTATTTGGAATCAGGACGGGTGAGGCTTTCTTACTTTCTGCCTTTGGCCGAGATAATTTATGATTTCTTTGATCTGCTCAAGTCGCGCACCCGGGGCTACGCCTCCCTTGATTACACAATGCACGGTTACAGGGAGTCCAGCCTGGTGTTGATGGACATCCTGGTTAATGCTGAAAAAGTTGATGCCCTTTCATTCATTATCCACCGGGATAAAGCCTACCAGCGGGGCCGGGAAATGGTTGAAAAACTAAGTCAGATTATTCCCAGGCAGATGTACGATGTGCCCGTTCAGGCCGCTGTAGAAAATAATGTTATTGCCCGGGAAACAATCAAAGCTATGCGCAAGAATGTCACTGAAAAACTTTACGGCGGCGATGTTACCCGCAAGCGGAAACTTTTAGAAAAACAGAAGGAAGGCAAGAAGAAAATGAAAAAGATCGGCCGGGTTGAAATTCCGCAGGAGGCCTTTACCGCTGTGTTGAAGGTAAAATAAACAAGCAGGATTTAATGTATTTTAAACAAACAGGGTTGCTGCTGACAGATCCAGCCTGGACCAGATCATAACCAATAATAGTTAGCAGCCAGAAAAAAAGAGGCTAACGCTTATGAACCGGGAAGATGTTTCCAAAGCATAATGTTTTCAACAACCCTGTTTTCCTGAGAAACTTGTTTTGAAAGCTCAATAAAGTTATCATTGTAATTGACAGGTAATTGACAGCCCCGGTAACTGCTGGAAGGGAGAGATATTATGAAAAGTAAAGTATATTTCACCGATATGACTACAAATAGCAGCAGGAATCTTTTGGATAAAACCAGGCAGCTGGCAGAAAAGGGAGGCTTTTATAATTTAATCGCAAAAAACGATCTGGTGGCCGTAAAAGTTCACTTTGGAGAATTAGGGAATATCGCTTATCTTCCACCGCCACTGGTTCGGGTTATCGTGGATATGGTTAAAGAAAAAGGCGGCAAACCATTTTTAACGGATGCCAACACACTGTATGGCGGCAAACGGCACAATGCAGTTGACCATATCGAAACCGCCCTGAAAAACGGCTTTTCCTATGAAACTGTGGGCGCCCCGATTCTGATTGCTGATGGTTTAAAAGGCGCAGATTATGTGAATGTACCGGTTGAGGGCAAACATTTCCAGGATGTTAAAATAAGCAGTGACATACATTATGCTGATGCAATCATTGCCATTAGTCATGTTAAAGGACATGAACTGTTCGGTTTCGGCGGGGCGCTTAAAAATGTCGGAATGGGGTGCGGCAGTCCGTCAGGAAAGCAGGCCCTGCATTCTGATCTGATTCCGAAGGTTAAAG
Source organism: Syntrophomonadaceae bacterium (assembly GCA_007130825.1). Classification (GTDB taxonomy): domain Bacteria; phylum Bacillota; class Dethiobacteria; order DTU022; family DTU022; genus B1SED10-74M. Next base: position 4,662 of record SLRT01000025.1, read on the forward strand.
AAGAAAAATGCACTGCTTGTGGAACCTGTATTGAAAGATGTCCGGAAAGTGCAATCAGCAGGGTCGAAAAAAACAAGGCATATATAAACGAGGAGCTATGTATCGGATGTGGAGAATGTGTGGCTTTTTGCCCTGCCCGCGCTATCCCGATCAATTGGAAAACCGATGTAAATGTTATCCAGGAAAAAACAGCTGAATATGCGTGGGGAGTTTTAAAACAGAAAAAAGGCAAAAGCGGTTTCATCAATTATATTATGAATGTAACGCCTGATTGTGACTGTGCCACATGGAATGATGTGCCAATTGTATCGAACCTGGGAATCCTCGCTTCGTTAGATCCTGTAGCCATCGACCAGGCATCTTTAGATATGGTAAACAGTGCGCCAGTGATAACAAATTCGATCCTCGGTGAAAAAACCGATATTAAGGACAAATTTAAAGCGGTCCATGATAAGGAAACAACCTATATTCTTGACCATGGCCAGGCTTTAAATATGGGTAGTAGAAAATACGATCTAAAGTCTTACTGGATCAAGCAGAACAAAGAAACAAAATAAATAGCTTTTATTTCTAACTTGGAGCCGGGAATTTTATAATCCTACTTTGAAAAATCGCGCTGTACAGTCGAATAAAGTTGTCAACAACCCACTCAGGCCGGGTGATTATGTCAGGGGGCTGGTTTATCGAAAACTTTTTACTCCTGGTGTTGTTTTTCGGTTAGATAAGGTCGGTGCGTATCCG
>SLRT01000114.1 GCA_007130825.1 Syntrophomonadaceae bacterium
TATAGTAGTAAACTGTTTTCCATTTGCTCCGCACCTGGCTTTTTGGCAAACTTTTTTTGCCGGCGAGAAAATGAATGTGGCTAACTTCCATAGCGGTGGAGGTAAGATAGTCGGTACAAAAAATTTGATGGATGCTTTCGAGTATTTACGGCCTACCGTAGCAGTTTTTATTCCCGGTTATGCCTACTATTTCCTGCGTGAAGCGGTTAAACAGGGGCGTGATTTTTCATCGATCAGGAAAATATTCTTCGGTGGCGAAAGGGTGCCGCCGGGGTTGAAAGATAAAATAAAAGAACTGTTTGCTCAGTTAGGCGCTGAAAACGTCATGGTTTTGGCTACCTACGGAATGACCGAAGCCAAGGTGGCCTGGCCTGAGTGCCCTTCCCATGAAGAGTATCACGGGTACCATCTCTACCCTGATATGGAGGTGTTTGAAACCGTGGATCCGGAAAGCGGCGAACCGGTCGGAGAAGGAGAGGAAGGAGAAATTGTCTATACTTCTCTTGACTGGCGGGGCACTGCTGTTTTGCGTTACCGCACCGGAGATATAGCTGTAGGCGGCCTTCTGTTGGAGCCCTGTCCCAACTGCGGGCGCACGGTGCCGCGAATCAGTTCTAACATTCAGCGTAAATCTGAAGTGAAGGAGTTTAGTATGACCAAGGTCAAAGGGACCCTGATCAATCTTAACAACTTTTTTCCCCTGATGATGGGCCATCCGGATATCGAAGAATGGCAGATAGAGATGCGCAAGCGTAACGATGACCCCTACGATATGGATGAAATCTATCTCTATGTTGCGACCAAGAGCGAAGTGGATCGGGATAAACTGGTGGCTGATTTAAAACAGAAGGTTTTAAGAGATACCGAAGTTTCTTTAACCGATATAATTTTTAAATCTGTGCCAGAATTGGTTTCCCAGCTGGGCATGGAAACAGAACTGAAAGAAAAAAGAATCCTGGACAATAGACCCAAATAAGTCGCAGACAGAAAGAAAGGAGGCAAAGTATGCAGGCATGGAATAAAATTAGCCGGATGCCGGCGCCGGCGATCAAAAAGATGCAAGATGAACTTTTGCGCAAGATGCTCAATGAAGAATTGGCGGTCAGGCACCCCTATTACCGGACTTTGTTTAAAGATAACAATCTTGACCCTGCTGAGATCAGGGGAGTCGAAGACTTAAACAAGCTTCCATTCACGGCAAAAGAAGATATGCTCCCCCGGGAAGACGACCTGCGTAATCCCAAAAAGTTTGTTCTGGAGGTTCCTGCTGCAGGGGAAAAAAAAGAAAAAAAGAAGGGACTAGCTTTATTTGGAAAGAAAGATAAGGGGCCGGATATTGATGATTATAAGCTTCACACCCTTTATTTCAGTGCGGGCCGAACAGCGAAACCGGTACCGTTTGAATATACCCACTATGATCTTAATAACTTAAAGGAAGCAGGGAGGAGAGCTTTTGATATTCTGGAGCTGACCCGAGATGATACCCTGATCAACGCCTTCACTTATGCTCCAAATGCCTTTTTCTGGCAGATGTTTTACAGCACCATCGATATTGGAAGCACAGCCCTGCAGACCGGTGGCGGAAAAGTCCTTGGGATGGAAAAGATATTAAAAGCCATGGACAACCTGGAAGCGCCCGTATTTGTTTGTGCTCCCGGTTATACTTTGTTTGCCCTGCAAACCCTGGATTTTTTTGGATTTAGCGCCGAAGAGCTGGAGCGTATTGTTCTCGGTATAGATTATATCCCGATGGAAGTTGTGGAAAAGACTAAAAAATTGATGACAGCAGTGGGAGCGAAGGATCAAAAAGTGCAGCGTATGTACTTTGTTTCTGAAGCTAAATCAGGCTGGGCTGAGTGCAAACCAGATTACGGCTATCATACCAACCCCGATCATGTTCTGATTGAAATAGTTGATCCAGTCAGCGGTGCTGTTTTAGGTGAAGGGGAAAAGGGCGAAGTGGTTGTTACGCACCTTGATGCGCGCGGCACAGTTCTGCTCCGCTGCAAGACAGGAGATATTGCCACAGGCGGTCTGGTTACCGAACCCTGCCCCAATTGTAAGCGCACCGTCCCGCGAATAATGGGCGATATAGAGCGTAAATCAATGTATTATGAAATGCAAGGGAAAGAGGGCCCTGTTCATTTCAACGGCAATCATCTGCGTAAAATAATGATGGCCAGGGAGGATGTACTTCTCTGGTATGTAGAGTTAAATCGCGACCAATCAGAAGATACTTTAAAAGTTGTCCTAAAAGGTGTTTCCGGAACGGACGAGGCAGCCTTGATTAACTCGCTGGAACCGGAGTTGCAAAATGAATTTAAGCTACCGGTAACCATTGAAACCAGCACTCTTGATGCTGTCGCCAACAAGATAGGGCTTGAAAAATATATTACCGAGCAAGTCATATTTGATAACCGCAACCATTAAATTCTCTATAAAATCAACTTATGGCCCCTGTAATAACGGGGGCTTTGCTTTATGACCCTTTGCAAAAATGCTTTTCATTTTAACAAAGATTAGTTAATGTAGTCTGCTATGATCATTAACCGGTCCGGAAAAGCATATTTACGATCATGTAAAAGCCAATAAGACGAAATGTGCCGCGCCTTTTCAATGTTCCCTGATGGTGGTATAATTAGTAGGAAAATCGCTAATAATATATTATTAAACGCGGCTTAATTTTTGTGATTGAAGGGCAGGTGTGAAGTTGAATAACTTACCGGTACCAGTTAATCTGGATACAATTGCCAATAATCTTGCTGATCCTGTATTCCTCGTTGATCGTAATAAAATGATTGCCTGGTTGAATCAAAGGGCTAATGAATTGTTTAATACCAATATTAATGCAGCACAGGGCAATGTTATAACTGAAATAACCGGCATCGATAAACTGGATTCCCTGCTTGACGATGTTTTCAGCGAGCAAACAAAATTAAAATGTTCATACGAAGAGGCATCGGTAAAATTGAAACGTCAAGACCAGCGTTACTTTTTTAAGATTGCCATTAACCCGGTTTTTCATGAAGGAGAGCTCTGGGGAGGTTTGGTCCAATTCACCGATGTAACCCGCTTTCATGAGATGGAAAAAATCAAAACAGATTTTGTCTCGATCGTATCTCATGAGTTTCGCACACCGCTGACGACAATTATTGTCGGTGTAGAAATGCTCAAGGAAGGTATGTTGGGCGATCTTACTCCCCGGGGTAAAGAAGTATTGGAAGCGATCGGAGCTGATTGTGAAAGGCTGAGCAGGCTTATCGATAACCTGATGGAGTTATCCCGTATTGAATCGGGGACGATTTATGTTGAAGCTGAACCTACAGATGTGGCGGATCTGGTCCAGGAAGCTGTCCGTCCACTTAAGTTCCAGGCAGAAAAACAGGGGATTGAATTGATTACCGATTTAGCACCGAACCTGCCTCCTGTTGCTGCTGATTTCAATAAAGCAGTTTGGGTTTTGACCAACCTGGTTGGTAATGCAATGCGCTACACCGACCCTGGTGGAACGATTACCGTGCGCATAAGGCAGCGCGGTAAGCGCCTGTTTTTTTCTGTCGAGGATACGGGTTGTGGAATACCGAAAGAAGATCAGGAAAAAATATTCCGTAAATATGTTCAGGTCAGTGGTTCAGATCACAAGGGAAAAGGAGGAGTCGGCCTGGGTCTGGCTATAGCGAAAGACATTGTCATGGCTCATGGTGGAGAAATATGGGTAGACAGCGAAATAGGGAAAGGGACTACATTTACTTTTACTTTCCCTGTTTATTATGGCAAAGGATCTGTGTCCTTACCGGAGGTTGATCAATAAGGAGGTTAAGCCATAGCTATGTCCAAAAAAGTATTGCTTGCTGAAGATGAAAAGAATGTTATACTAGGAGTGCGCACCTGTCTTGACGCTGTCGGTTACCAGGTTGAAATTGTCGAAGATGGTGAAGAGGCCTTAAATTCTGTGCGCAGAGAACATCCTGATTTGATTCTGCTTGATTTATTGATGCCCAAGGTAGATGGTTACGAGGTCCTTAAACAGCTAAAAGGAAACGACGAAACCAAAAATATACCGATAATTGTTTTGACTGCCAAAGCAGAAGAAGAAGATCGTCAGAGAGCCATGGATTTGGGTGCTGAAAACTACATGACCAAACCTTTTAAACCACAGGAGCTGTGGGATCTTTTGAAGCATTATCTTCCCGAAACATAATGATTGAGTAGTCAAATAGTTAATTAAGGATAAACATTTTTAAAGGGCACAGTTTACTGTGCCTTTTATTGGAACAGGAGGGATCGCATGGCATTAAGTAAGCCTGTTTTTGAACAGGGCCCAATCAGGCCTCCCAACGAAGCTAATAGTTTGCTCTTGCGTTTAACCCGGAACTGTCCCTGGAACCGCTGTCTTTTTTGTCCGGTCTATAAGACTAAAAAGTTTAGCCGGCGGAGTCCTGAAGAGATCAAGAGCGATATATATGCCATAGCCGGAGCAGTAGAAAAAATTAAGGAAATTTCCAGTTCCATGGGCCAGGGAGGTGAGATTAATCGTCAAACAGTAGCCCTTATCCATGCTGAATACCCCGAACTTTTGCCGGTTGCTTTTTGGCAGTACCACGGTGGCGAAACAGTTTTCCTCCAGGATGGCGACAGCCTTAACTTACCGGTAGAGCATGTGCTTGAAATACTGGGGTTGTTAAAAGAAAAGTTTCCTGGTGTAAATAGAATTACTACTTATGCCCGCTCGCGGACATTATTGCGCCGTTCGGTGGAAGATTTGTCTAAACTGAAAGAGGCCGGTTTAAATCGCATCCATGTCGGTTTGGAAAGCGGTAACGACGCTGTCCTTGACTTCATGAAAAAAGGTGTTACCGGATCCCAGCAAATTGAAGCCGGCCTAAGAGTAAAAGAAGCCGGGCTTTCTTTAAGTGAATATGTGGTGCTTGGTCTGGGCGGTGAAAATTTATGGCGTGAGCATGCCCTGGATACGGCTAAAGTTTTAAACAAAATTGATCCTGACTTTATCCGGATCCGGACCCTGTCAGTACGGGAGAATTCTCCCCTTGCTGAGCTTGTTGAAAAAGGCGATTTTAAACTTTTGCCTGATGAACAGGTGGTCAGGGAAGAGGCTCTGCTTATCGATCATCTCGAAGGAATTGAAAGCACCGTCTACAGTGACCATATACTGAACCTTTTAGAAGAAGTGTGCGGCAAACTGCCTGAAGAAAAACAGAAAATGCAAAATGTAATTGCTCGCTACTTAAACATGCCCGAGCGAAAACGCGAACTCTTCCGCCTGGGCAGGAGAGCCGGGTATTTCAGAGCCTTGGCCGATATGGACAATCAATCCCTGCTGTCTACAGTCGAAAACATGTACCGGCAGGTGAAAAATAGCGGTATTTCTGTCGATCA
>SLRT01000098.1 GCA_007130825.1 Syntrophomonadaceae bacterium
ATAAGAGAGGTTTGGTGTATCATGCAAATAATCACTAATACGAACCAATTATTTAATTGTCTTGAAATAGCTGAAAAAGCTTTACCGGTTCGTTCATCTGTTCCCACAATAAATAATATTCTTTTTGAAGTGGATGAAAATAATCTCATATTTTCTTCTACTAATTTAGAAATGGTGATTACAGTAACTATGAAGCATAATAATATTGAAAGCGGAAAAATACTGTTACCTCCCAAAGTTGTTGATATAATGCGCTACTTTCCGGTCCCTGAGGTTAATATTGATATAAACTGGGAGAATTATCGCATAGATATATTTGGTGGTTCTGCACATTTTAGTCTCATCGGCGCAGATGCCCAGGATTATCCGGTTGATTCTTTTGGCCAGGTAGATAAAAGCAGTAGTTTTAATATAGAGCAACAAAAGCTTAAAAATATACTAAAATCTGTGATTTTTGCCGCTTCTTCAGAAGAAACCCGCCCGGCTTTTAACGGGATATTTTTTTCATTTACTGATAATAAGTTGACTCTTACAGCCTCAGATACATACCGGCTGGTTGTAAAAGAGATGATGAATGATAGATGGTCTTTTGAAGATAAGAACTGTCTTGTTCCAGCCAGGGTGATGAGAGAGCTTTTAAGGATCATTGGTGATAGTGATCAAGAGGTTGTTTTAGGAATTGATAATAAATATATAGCTTTTAATTTTGAAGGGATTAATTTTATCTCCCGGCTTCTTGAAGAAAAATATCCTGATGTTAGCGGGGTTATTCCAAAAGCTTATAAAACAAGAGTAGTGTTTGATAGAAAAATGCTGGAAGATGTAATAAGCCGCGCTGCCCTGCTTGCAGAAGGAAAAAACCAGGCAGTTAATCTGATAATAAATAATAGCCAATTGGAAGCAAAGGTTTCGGCCCAGGAAGGCAGTATGGAAGAATTAATACCTGTAAAGCAGGATGGTGAAGATATAGATTTACACGTTAATAGCCGTTTCGTTCTTGATATATTAAAAATTATGGAAGATAAAGAAATGATTATTGATTTTCACGGAAATGATGGCCCGTTGATATTCAGGTTGCTTGATGATCACACGTATCTATATTTAGTCCTGCCCATTAAAAAAGTAACTGATCTTTAGCGGAGGTTGTTTATTGTATTACCTTGATCACTTGTCAATTGAGGGATTTAGGAATTACCAGCATCAAAAATTGCGGTTTCATCCCTGTCTTAATATATTGGTTGGTGAAAATGCTCAAGGTAAAACAAACCTGCTTGAATCTATTTTCTACCTGTCAGTTAACCGTTCATTTAGAACCAGGAAGGATCACGAATTAGTTAATTTTAAAAGCCCTTTTTTTGTTTTGAAAGGTTCTTTTATAAAAGATGAGTTTAAACATCAAATACAAGTAAATTATCAGCAAAACAACCGCTTGAAAGTCATGGTGAATAATAATCATGTAAACCGTTATGATCTGATGCAAAATTATCCAGTAGTGGTTTTCAGTCCCGATGATCTGCAAATAATCAGTGATGGCCCTTCTATCCGCAGGCGTTTTATAAATCTTGAAGCTTCAAGATTAAATCCCACCTATTTAAAAGAATTAAGAGATTATCAGCGGGTTTTAAACCAGCGTAACCATGTACTAAAAGAAAAGAAAAGCAAAGCTGAGATCATTGATCAGCTTACACCGTGGGATCATCCTTTAACCACGCTGGGGGTTAAACTTGTTCGGACAAGGATAGAAATTATAAAGGATTTAGAAAAAGAAGCGCAGCATTTTTTCAACAAAATTACTTTATCCAGTGAAAGTCTTGCTTTAGATTATGCAAGCACTATACAATATATTCCTGATGCAGAAGAAATGAGGAAGCAATACTATCAAAAGCTTATGGTCCTGCGTGATCAGGAATTGAAACGTTTTTCAACATTGATCGGCCCTCATCTTGATGATATAAAAATATTTATTAATGGTAATGATGCGAGGCGCTTTTCTTCACAAGGTCAAAAGAGAACTGCTGCTCTCGCATTGAAAATGGGAGAAGTAAGCTTATTTAAACAAAATAACAACCTTTCTCCAATTATTCTTTTGGATGATGTTTTTTCAGAATTAGATTCCGAAAGAAAGGCGCATCTGCTTGATTTTATCAGTGCTAATGCAGGACAATGTATTATCACCACTGCTGTTGACTTGAGTAAATTGATGCAGAATTTGAGTAAAGAACATAAATTGTTATTTGTTCACCAGGGGAGTATTATTGATGAAACCATTAGGGCCGGTTATTGAAACTATACTACGCCGTCATAACTTGTGGCAAGCTTACCAGCAACATCTTGTAGTCGAAAACTGGTTTATTATTGTCGGCTCTGAGCTTGGTGAGGTAACCAGGGCAGAAAAAATATCAAAAGGTGTGCTATTTGTTGTGGTAAAAGATTCAGTATGGGCCTATCACTTATCGATGCTAAAGCCGCAGCTTGTCGCTAAATTGAATAATTATGCAGGGAAAAAAGTAGTAAAAGATATTTTTTTTCAAATTGGTGAACTGGAAAAGAAGGAATACTGATATTTATATGTAACTAGTTATTCAGTAAAATCAATGTCAGCGGGTGACAACTGATCAGGCATTGAATTAATAAATTTAATCTATTGGGAAAACTAGGGGGTTTTTGATGTTTTTGCATATCGGCAACTCTAAAATTGTTTTTAACCATGAGTTAATTGGCATTTTTAATATCGACCCGCTAGCCGGAACCGTCAACAACAACTTTTTGGAGACTGCCTGCTGTGATGCGTTAAACATTCTTTATGGACATGACCAGCCGAAGTCTTTCATTGTCACCAGAAACGAAGTGTATATGTCACCTATTTCTCCACTTACCCTTTCCAAACGCCATGCTTCTTTCCGGTAAAAAAGGACCCTGTGGGAACATACCTACTTTCCTAAAATATGTTATAATTAACTAGGTTAGTGTTTTTTGTGCTGTTTACTTTTTAACAAGAGGTGGAGAATGTCCAAAAACGAAAATAATCACGATTACAACGCCGAGCATATTCAGGTTTTAGAAGGGCTTGAAGCGGTAAGACTCCGTCCGAGCATGTATATTGGTTCAACTTCCAGCCGCGGCCTTCATCATCTTTTGTTTGAAGTGGTAGATAATAGTATTGATGAAGTTTCAGCAGGTTATTGTAAAAAGATAAGTGTAATTATTAATAAGGATAACAGCGCGACAGTTATTGATGATGGCCGGGGAATTCCGGTTGAAAATCATCCCCAGGAGAATCGCCCTGCTGTGGAAGTAGTTCTCACTACACTTCATGCCGGTGGTAAATTTGGCGGAGACAGCTATAAAGTTGCCGGCGGTCTTCATGGAGTGGGAATTTCTGTAGTTAACGCTTTGGCGGAATGGTTAGAGGTGGAAGTCTATAGAAATGGAATAAAATATACGCAGCGATATGAAAAAGGCATGAAAATCACCCCGATAAAAGAGTCTGGTGAGGTTAAGAGAACAGGAACAAAGATTACCTTCCGGGCGGATAATACCATATTTGATAAGGTTGAGTTTGAAAATGATTTGATTGTTCAACGCCTTCGCGAGCTCGCCTTTCTCAATAAAGGCACTAAAATTGTTTTTAAAGATATGCGCAGTGGTCAGGAAGAAAACTTTAAATATGATGGTGGAATAATTCAATATGTTTCTTATCTTAATCAGGGTAAAGAAACGGTACCCGGTAAACCAATTTATATACAGCAGGAGATAAAAGACCTGGAAGTTGAGCTGGCCTTGCAGTATCACGCAGGGTATGCAGAAGTGATTTACTCATACGCAAACAATATTCATACCCACGAAGGGGGCACACATGAATATGGTTTTAAAATATCATTAACCCGATTAATTAATGATTTTTCACGTAAATTTGGTTTACTTAAAGATAATCAAAGTAATCTTTCCGGGGAAGACATCAGAGAAGGGCTGGTTGCTGTTTTGAGTGTTAAGTTGATGGATCCCCAGTTTGAAGGGCAAACTAAAACCAAGCTGGGCAACAGTGATGTGCGCAGTATTGTTGATAACATATGTTATGAAGGAGTAGAAGCTTATTTAGAACAAAATCCGGCTGTCGCCAGGCGAATTACGGAAAAAGCAATCCGGGCCTCCCGGGCCCGGGAAGCTGCACGCAAAGCAAGAGAATTGACCAGGCGCAAAAGTGCTTTGGAAATCACCAATCTTCCGGGCAAATTGGCCGATTGTACTTCCAAGGATCCCGGTGAAAGCGAACTGTTCCTGGTAGAGGGTGATTCTGCCGGTGGTTCCGCTAAGCAGGGTCGCGACCGTCAGTTCCAGGCTATTTTGCCGTTACGGGGTAAAATTATCAATGTAGAAAAAGCCAGGCTGGATAAAATTCTGGCCAACGAAGAAATCAGGACCCTGATAACCGCCCTTGGAACCGGGATTGAAAGTGAATTTGACATTCAACGCGCCCGGTACCAGAAAATTATTATCATGACCGATGCCGATGTGGATGGTTCACATATTCGGGTGCTGCTCTTAACCTTCTTTTACCGATTTATGCATCAGCTAATAGACAGCGGGTTTATCTATATTGCCCAACCACCGCTTTACAAAGTGAAGAGGGGCAAAAACAAAGAAGAATATCTTTTCCGCGAAGAAGAACTACAAAAGCTTCTCAGTGGCTGGGACCGTGAAGGTGGTCTTCAGATGCAGCGATATAAAGGCCTCGGTGAAATGAACCCTGAACAACTTTGGGAGACCACCATGAATCCCGATTCAAGAATTGTTAAACGCGTAGAGCTTCTTGACGCTATTCAGGCCAATAATATTTTTGGCATACTTATGGGCGATAAAGTAGAACCGCGCCGTATTTTTATTGAAGATAATGCCCGCCAAGTTCAAAATCTCGATATTTAGTTTTCATGTTTAAGCTTATAAAACAAGCATAACCATTTGTTCACGTGGAAACTGAAAATAAGATTGCCCCCTAATCAGTACGGCAAACTTTTATTTGATTATCTCCGTTTTTTTACTTAACCCTTTGGACCGTATTGTGTTTTACTGCCAGGCAGCAAATTATGTTCAAATAATACCGCCTCTTTGTTCGCGTCAGTATCTTTTCTGATCAACTGAAATGTGTTAAACTTTAAATATTGTTTTACTTTCCGAGCATATAATTGCAGCAATTTAAGAAAAAGGAGAAAAAATGGCCGATAGACAAAGTGTTGTCCCGGTAAACATTTATGATGAAGTTAAAGTTTCTTTCCTTGACTATGCGATGAGCGTTATCGTCAGCAGGGCGCTGCCCGATGTGCGTGACGGCTTAAAACCGGTTCATCGCCGTATTCTTTATGCTATGTCTGAGATGGGCTCGACACATGATAAGCCTTATCGAAAATCGGCCAGGATTGTCGGTGAGGTCTTAGGCAAGTATCATCCCCATGGTGATGTCGCCCTCTACGATACCCTGGTTCGCCTGGCCCAGAATTTTTCGACGCGTTACCCTCTTGTCGACGGCCATGGTAACTTTGGTTCGCAGGACGGTGATTCTGCAGCAGCGATGCGCTATACCGAAGCGCGACTTTCTGCTATTGCCGGCGAGCTGCTTACCGATTTGCAAAAAGAAACCGTTGATTTTCAGCCAAACTTTGATGAAAGCTTACAAGAACCGTCTGTTTTACCTTCACGGTTTCCAAATCTTTTAGCTAACGGTTCTTCAGGTATTGCTGTCGGCATGGCCACCAATATCCCACCTCATAACCTTAATGAACTGATTGAAGCAATACGTTACCTGATCTCTTATCCGGAAGCTTCGGTTCAAGATTTGCTGCAATTTGTCAAAGGTCCGGATTTCCCCACCGGTGGTATTATTGTCGGTGATGAAGGGATCAACTCTGCTTATACGACCGGTCGTGGAATCATCAAACTAAGGGGTCTTGTCCAGGTGGAGAAGAAAGACAAGGTCCGGAACCAGCTCGTAATCAGTGAAGTTCCCTATCAGCAGAATAAGGCTAAATTGGTCGAAAAAATTGCTGAAATAGTTAAAGAACGCAAAATGGAAGGTATTACCGATTTGCGCGATGAATCCGATCGTTCCGGCTTGCGCGTCGTTATAGAGATCAAAAATGACTACGATCCAAAGGTTATTATCAACCAACTTTATAAATTCACCTCCTTACAGCAGACTTATGGAATAATTCTGCTTGCCCTGGTCGACGGCCAACCACAGGTTTTGGACTTAAAGCAAATGTTGGTCCATTACCTTGAACATCAGAAAGATGTAATCAGGCGCAGATCCCAGTTTGACTTGAGGCGGGCTGAAGAAAGGCTGCATATAGTTGACGGATTACTAATTGCCCTGGACCGTCTTGATGAGGTTATTGCCCTTATACGGGCTTCAAAAGATGTGCAAACAGCGCGGGAAGGCTTGATGGGCATGCTGAATATATCGGAAAAACAGGCCCAGGCTATTCTCGACATGCGCCTGCAGCGCTTAACCCAACTCGAAATCTCTAAGTTGTCGGAAGAAAAGCAGCAGCTGACAGATAAAATTGCCTTTTTGCAGCGGGTCTTGGAGGATGATTCCCTGGTAATGGACATAATCCGCGATGAACTGGCCGTAATTCAGGATAAACATGCTGATGATAGAAGGACCCAGATTGTTGCTGATGAGGGAGATGTGGTTTTAACCGATTTAATCTTTCAGGAAGACGTGGTGGTTACCCTTACTGACCAGGGCTATATCAAGAGATTGCCTTTGACTACTTACCGCAGTCAGCATCGGGGCGGCAGAGGTGTTCTTGGTATGCAGACCCGCGAAAATGATCGCGTGGAGCAGTGCCATATAGCTTCCACTCATGATAAACTGCTTTGTTTCAGCAACCGGGGCAAGGTTTACCTTCTTCAGATCCACGAAATACCGGAATCGGGGCGGCAATCCCGGGGAACAGCCCTGGTTAACCTGCTTCCCCTTCAAGAAAATGAATATATAACTGCTACTTTGCCGATAGATCAATTCAGTGATGACCGTTTTCTATTAATGGTTACTGCGCATGGGATTATCAAAAAAACTTCCCTGAAGGAGTACAGAAATACTCGAAAAAGCGGCCTTACTGCCCTGAACCTGTCGCCTGAAGATGAATTGATGGCTGTAAAAATGACTGACGGTCAGAAAGAGGTGATCGTCGGAACAAGCGCCGGTTTGTTTGTTCGCTTTCCCGAAACCCAGGTTAGAACGATAGGGCGTGCGGCCAGAGGGGTTAAAGCAGTTACTCTTGGTCCGGAGGACAGAGTGATTGGCGCTGATTTGGTAACCGTTGATCAACAACTGCTCATTGCTTCGGCCAAAGGTTACGGTAAAAGGGTTGCTGTTAGTGAGTTCAGCGCTCACCGCCGTGGAGGTAAGGGTATGCTTGGCATGAGAACCACCTCCAAGAGCGGCCCACTGGCAATTTTTATTGTTTTAAGCGGGAGAGAAGAAGAATTCATGATAGTTACGGCCCGGGGAGTAGTAAACCGGCAAAAAATTGATCGGGTTTCGCTGATGGGCCGTTATGCTCGCGGGGTAACTCTGATTAGATTGGACAAAGAAGACCGGATTGTGAACCTGCTCGGGTTGGAATAGTTAATGCAAAGGGCAATGCAGAACGGAGGAAGCCTGTGACTGAAAAAAGTAAAGTTAATATAACCGACACTTCACTGCGTGACGCTCATCAATCATTGCTGGCGACGCGAATGCGCCTTGTGGAGATGCTTCCGATCATTGAATTGATGGATCGGGTGGGCTACCACTCGCTTGAGGTGTGGGGAGGGGCAACATTTGATTCATGCATGCGTTTTCTCGATGAAGATCCCTGGGAACGTCTACGCCAACTGCGACAGGGTTTGAAGAACACTAGTTTGCAGATGCTGCTGCGTGGTCAAAATATAGTTGGTTATCGCCATTATCCCGACGATGTACTGGTTGAATTTATTAAAAAAGCAGTGGCTAACGGTATTGATATAATTCGCATTTTTGATGCGTTAAATGATCTGCGTAACATGGAAAAGTCAATTTATGCCACTAAAAATGAAGGTGTTCATGCCCAGGGCACAATCAGTTACACGATCAGCCCTTTTCATAATATCGATTACTTCGTGCAGGTTGGCCACGATCTTAAGAATATGGGTTCCGATTCGCTCTGTATTAAAGATATGGCTGGATTGATTTCACCATACGATGCGTTTGAACTTGTCGGTCGTCTGAAAAACGAAGTTGGGCTGCCTGTGCAAATGCACTGCCATTATACAAGCGGAATGGCTTCCATGGCTTATCTGAAGGCAGTGGAAGCGGGTGTCGATGTTATTGATACTGCGACTGCGCCCCTGGCCATGGGAACAAGCCAACCGGCTACCGACAGCATGGTTGCCGCTTTTCAGGGGACCCCCTATGATACCGGACTGGACTTAGAACTGTTGACGCAAGTGAGCGAACACTTTAAGGAAATCAGCTGTGGTTATGAAATCCCCAGAGAGGTTATGGGGGTTGACACCAATGTGCTTAAATACCAGATACCGGGTGGCATGATTTCCAACCTTGCTTCACAGTTGGCAGAGCAGAAAGCGACTCATTTGCTCAAAGAGGTCCTTGATGAAGTGCCCAGGGTCCGGGCTGACCTGGGTTATCCACCGCTGGTAACCCCAAGCAGCCAGATTGTCGGAACTCAGGCAGTTGTAAATGTACTGAGCGGGGAACGCTATAAGATGGTCTTAACCGAGGTCAAGAATTATATGCGTGGTCTATACGGCAAACCGCCCGGGGAAACCAGCCCTGATCTGCAAAAAATAGTTCTCAAAGATGAAAAACCGATCACCGGGCGACCGGCAGATCTCTTGAAGCCGCAGTTGGAAGAAGCAAAAAAGGAAATTGCTGAATATATCGAGCATGAAGAAGACGTGCTTTCATATATTATTTTTCCCAGTGTCGCCCTTGATTTTTTCAAAAGGCGCAAAGGATTGCTTCCACCCCTGGAATTGAAAGATGGTTGCGCTACCGGCAATGCGGTGAACCATAAAAACGACGGCAAAAATAAAACCCAAAACAATCTGCAGCTAAATTTGCTTTTCCATGTCGATGAAAGCTTAATCTGGTTTGATGAAAACAATCTAGTTTACCCTGTGGCCTAAATAAAACTTCCAAACTTGCGTGTTGACACTCCGGATAAGGGGAGCTATAATATTACACAATCTGTTACTTTACAGGCTGAGAAGGACAGGAGTAAGCAATATCCTTTTTCAGAGAGCCGGGTCTGCTGCAAACCGGTAAAGTATATTGCTGAACGTCGGTCCGGAGCCTTCCGGTTGAAATATCAGTAGACCGGAACGGGTTGATACCGTTACCAAAATCACTGAGTCAGAGCACCTTTGAGTATTAAGAAAGGGCAAGCACATAAAAAGGGTGGTACCGCGGAGGAAGTCCCTTCGCCCCTTTGGGCGAAGGGTTTTTTATATCCTTACACATTTCAATCACGAGAAGGGGCGATGCAGATGAGTCGGGTAATCTATATGAATGGCAAACTGGTGCCGGAAAAAGAGGCTGTAGTCTCTGTTTTTGATCACGGCTTCCTTTATGGCGATGGCGTTTTTGAAGGAATCAGGGCTTATCACGGTCGGATATTTAAGTTAGAGGAGCATGTAAAGAGGTTATTTGAATCAGCCCATTCGATAATGCTGCCCATTCCCGGTGACCATGATCACATGGTCAGGGCGGTGGTTGATACGGTCAAAGCCAATAACCTGAATGATGCTTACATAAGGATAGTTGTTTCCCGCGGAGTTGGCGATCTGGGTTTGGACCCTCAAAAGTGTAAGGAATCCCAGGTGGTTATTATCGCTGATAAAATTAAGCTTTTTCCGGAGGAATTATACGAAAAAGGGTTAAGCGTTGTAACTGTTGCCACTCGCCGCAATAGTGCCGATGCTCTCGATCCGAAAATTAAGTCATTAAATTACCTGAACAACATTCTGGTTAAACTGGAGGCCAACCGGGCCGGGGTTCTCGAAGCTTTGATGATGACAGGCCAGGGTTACATCTGTGAAGGCTCCGGGGACAATATTTTCATATATAAGAAGGGCAAACTCATTACCCCGCCACCTTATCTGGGTATCTTGGAAGGGATCACCAGGGAAACCATTCTTCAGCTGGCCCGCCAGGAAGAAATCCAGATCGATGAAGCTCCTTTTACCCGCCACGATCTTTATGTGGCCGAAGAATGTTTCCTGACCGGCACGGCAGCAGAGGTGATCCCGGTAACCGAGGTGGACAGGCGCATTATCGGCAGCGGCAAGCCGGGCCCGATTACCCGCCGCCTGATGGAGCGCTTCCAAGCGCTCACCCGCAAAGAAGGGTTTTCGTTGCATTAAATAAGAGTGAAATTAATGGTTTTTAGCTATTTAGTTCCAACTATTAGTTCCAACTAATCGAAGGGAGGCACACCATGCGCAGTCATAAAGTAACCAGGGGCCTTGACCGGGCGCCGCACCGTTCATTGTTTAGAGCGGCCGGGTTTCACCCTGTAGAACTTGAACAACCGTTGATTGGAATTATTAACTCAGCCAATGAAATAGTCCCCGGCCATGTGCACCTGGATGTTGTTGCCGGTGCCGTTAAGGCAGGCGTAAGAATGGGTGGTGGTACCCCAATCGAATTTTCGACGATTGCCATTTGCGATGGGATTGCCATGAATCATACCGGTATGCATTATTCGCTGGCCAGTCGGGAGGTTGTGGCCGATAGTATTGAACTAATGGTAGAGGCACACTGTTTTGATGCGCTGGTGTTTATTACAAACTGCGACAAAATAACCCCGGGCATGATGATGGCGGCGGCAAGGCTGAACCTGCCGGCAATTATGGTCAGTGGGGGGCCGATGCTTGCCGGTGAGCATGAGGGAAAAAAAATTGATTTAAGCAAGCTTTTCGAAGGCGTCGGAGCTGTCCGGGGCGGTCGAATTTCAGAAGAAGAACTTGAAGATATGGCTCTCAAGGCTTGTCCGGGCTGTGGATCATGTGCCGGTATGTTTACCGCCAATTCAATGAACTGCATGGCTGAAGCCCTGGGACTGGCTCTGCCCGGAAATGGAACCATACCTGCTGTCAGCGCCGAACGGACGATATTAGCTAAGGAAGCGGGACGGCAGATCATGAACTTGTTGCGGGAAGGAACTACTATTAACAAAATATTAGTGGCCGAAGCGTTTGAAAATGCCCTGGCTGTAGACATGGCGCTTGGTTGTTCGACAAACACATTGCTGCATCTGACAGCGCTTGCTCATGAATGCGGTTTCAGGCTCGATCTTAACCGTGTTAATGAGGTTAGCAGGCGAACACCCCAGCTTTGCCTGCTCAGCCCGGCCGGCCCTGATCATATCGAAGACCTGGGAAGGGATGGTGGTGTTCCGGCAGTAATGAAAGAGTTAATGCAAGCTGACTTAATTAAGGCCGGCTTGATTACGGTGACGGGTAAAACTGTGGCAGAAAATGTTTCCGGCGCGAAAATAACCGGCCACTCCGTGATCCATAGCGTTAAAGATCCGTACAGAGCGCAAGGTGGTCTGGCCGTGCTCTTCGGCAGCCTGGCCCCTGATGGCGCGGTTGTTAAGCAGGGAGCGGTATCTTCATCTATGCAGCGTTTCGAAGGCCGGGCCAGAGTATTTGACAGTGAAGAAGATGCTGTTGAAGCAATCAATAACGGTTTGATTACAGCAGGGAGCATCATAATTATCCGTTACGAAGGACCGCGCGGCGGCCCTGGCATGCGTGAAATGCTGGCGCCGACATCGGTTTTGGCCGGAATGGGTCTTGATGACAAGGTGGCCCTGATCACCGATGGCCGCTTTTCCGGAGCGACAAGAGGCGCATCGATTGGCCATGTATCTCCTGAAGCCGCCTTTGGAGGGCCAATTGCCCTGGTCCGGGACGGGGATCTTATTGCTATAGACATTCCCGGACATTCATTAGTTTTAAAAGTATCTGAAGAGGAATTGATCAAGCGCCGCGAGGCCTGGCGAAAGCCGGAGCCAAAAATTAACCGGGGTTACTTAAAACGTTATGCCTGCCAGGTGTCTTCGGCGGCAAGCGGCGCCGTACTGGATCAGAACGCAGTTAAAGAAACAGGTGATTGGACATGAAAAAAAAGATGACTAAAGGTTCGGCAATCATTTTGTACGCATTGAAAGAAGAAGGGGTCGAGATTGTTTTCGGTTACCCCGGGGGAGCAGTTTTGCCCCTTTATGATCGGCTGTTTGATTCATCTATAAAACATCTCCTGGTCCGGCATGAACAGGCAGCCGTCCATGCAGCTGACGGCTATGCGCGGGTAACCGGTCGGCCGGGAGTGGTTTTCGCCACGTCCGGTCCGGGAGCGACAAACCTGGTAACCGGTATTACCAATGCCTTCATGGATTCAGTGCCCCTTGTTCTGATTACCGGTCAGGTACCCAGCGCTTTTATCGGCACCGATGCTTTCCAGGAAGCCGATATTACCGGTATTACCATGCCGGTAACCAAGCATAGTTACCTGGTAAAAAATGCTGAACAACTTTCCGGCATCCTGGCGGAAGCATTTTATATCGCTTCGACCGGGCGCCGCGGACCGGTTTTAGTCGATGTTCCAAAGGATGTTTTTGATCAGGAAGCACCATATTTTTATAACATAAAGTGTGAAATACCGGGCTATAATCCTACCTATAACGGACACCTCGGCCAGATTAGCCGGGCCGTTAAGGCGATCAGGGACGCTAAAAGACCGGTTATCTTCGGCGGTGGGGGTTTAATCAGGTCGGCGGCATCAGGTGTCTTGCGAGAGTTTGCTGAAAAAGCACGCATCCCGGTAATCCTATCACTGATGGGTCTGGGCGCTTACCCGGGGGACAGAGATTTATTTTTGGGCATGCCCGGCATGCATGGCAGCATAACTGCCAATTATGCCCTGAGTGAGGCAGACCTGATTATTGGCACCGGGGTGCGCTTTGATGATCGGGTAACCGGTAAACTCGAGTCCTTCGCTAATAATGCTAAAATAATACACATTGACATTGATCCCGCAGAAATTGGTAAAAATGTTAAAATAGACATTCCTATTGTCGGTGATGTAAGGATAGTTTTGGAAGCGCTTTTACAAAAACTTAAACCGGGGCATACTAACGATTGGTTGACGCAGATCGAAAACTGGCAAAAACAAAACCCCATGTCCGGTGGCCTAAAGAGTTCAGGCAGGGCTATAAAGCCCCAGTTTGTAATCAGAGAGCTAAGCAGGTTAAGTGAAGAAAAAACTATTGTTGCCACCGATGTAGGACAGCACCAGATGTGGACCGCCCAGCATTTTATCATTCGTGAACCATGTGCTTTTTTAACATCCGGAGGGCTGGGGACGATGGGCTATGGTTTCCCGGCCGCTATCGGCGCCAAGTTGGCTGCCCCGGAAAGCAGGGTTATTTGTATAACCGGTGACGGCAGTTTTCAGATGAACATCCAGGAGTTGGCTACGGCGGTAAATAACCGGCTCGACATGATCATAGCCGTAATCAATAACGGCTTTTTGGGTATGGTTCGACAATGGCAGGATATGTTTTACGATAAACGCTATTCACACACTGCTTTAGAAGGCAACCCCGATTTTGTGCTGTTGGCTGAAGCTTACGGAGCGAGAGGCCTGCGTGCCAAGGATGAAAAGGAAGCTACTGAGGCAATTAAACAGGCCATGAGCGAAAAAGGACCGGTGGTGATTGATTTTGTCGTTGAGCCTGAAGAAAATGTTTATCCGATGGTAGCGCCCAATTGTCCCATAAACGATATTATAATCGGGGGTGACCAGTCATGAAACACGTCCTCGCTGTGCTGGTTGAAGATAAACCGGGTGTACTGACCCGGGTAGCCGGCTTATTTAGCCGACGGGGCTTTAATATTGATAACCTTGCGGTGGGTGAAACGATTACTCCCGGCATTTCCCGCATGACCATCACTGTTGATGGCAGTGAAACAATTGTTGAACAGGTTGTCAAACAACTGAATAAACTGATTAATGTGATCAAGGTCAGCAATCTTTCCGAAGAACCGTCGGTTATGCGGGAATTGATGTTGATCAAAGTCAATGCTGAAGTAGGTAATCGAAGTGATATCCAACAGGTTGTAGAAACTTTCCGGGGAAAAGTAATCGATGTTTCTCCAGATTCGATGATCATCGAAATAACCGGTAACGAAGAAAAAATGGAAGCGATCAAACTGCTGCTACAACACTTTGGCATTAAAGAAATTGTCAGGACAGGTAAGATTGCATTGCTGCGCGGCTCCCAAATAACCAAAGAGATCTAACAAACAACTAAACAGAAAGAAGGCACAGCATGTATAATAATTGTGGATCGACGATGGCAGAGAAAATACTTGCCTCTAAAGCCGGCAGAGATAAGGTGGTACCCGGAAATCTGATTATAGCTAAGGTTGACCTGGCTCTAGGTAACGATATTACTGCTCCCGTGGCCATCAGGGAGTTTGAACGTTTCGGTGTGGAACAGGTTTTTGATCCGGAGAAAATTGTTTTTGTCCCCGATCACTTCACTCCCAATAAAGATATTGCCGCTGCTGAACAGGCAGTGATCATGCGCCGCTTTGCTGAAAAATATAATCTTAAACATTACTATGAAGTTGGCAGAATGGGTATTGAACATGCTCTTCTGCCAGAACAGGGACTGGTTCGTCCCGGCGAGTTAATTATTGGCGCAGATTCCCATACCTGTACTTATGGGGCCCTGGGTGCCTTCTCCACCGGGGTGGGCAGTACCGATCTGGCAGCGGCAATGGTTCTCGGCGAGGCCTGGTTCAAGGTTCCTTCGACCATGCGTTTTGAGTATAACGGCCCTCTTCCCTGCTGGGTAGGCGGTAAAGACCTGATTTTATATACTATTGGTCAAATTGGCGTAGAAGGAGCCCGTTACCGGGCTATGGAATTTACCGGATCGGCCATTTCCAATCTTTCCATAGAGGGGCGCCTGACCATGGCTAATATGGCTGTGGAAGCAGGCGGCAAATGTGGTTATATGCAGCCGGACGAAAAAACATTTAACTACCTGGAAGGCCGGGTAAACGAACCTTATCAACCCGTTTACAGTGATGATGATGCTTGCTATGAGCGAGTATTCAACTTTGATGTGTCTGCCCTTGAACCACAAGTTGCTTTTCCATCATCGCCAGACAATGTTCGTCCTGTATCGGAAGCATCAGGAATAGACATTCAACAGGTAGTTATCGGTTCCTGTACCAATGGGCGTATTGAAGATTTAAGGATTGCAGCCTCTGTAATTAAAGATAAACGGATAAACCCGGGAGTCAGGATGCTGGTTATTCCGGCAACCCAGCTTATTTATCGCCAGGCCTTGGAAGAAGGCTTACTGACAACCTTCATTGATGCCGAAGGAGTGGTTAGTACTCCAACCTGTGGGCCCTGCCTGGGAGGGCATATGGGCATTTTGGCCCGCGGTGAAAGGGCCCTGGCTACCACAAACCGTAATTTTGTCGGCCGCATGGGTCATCCTGAAAGTGAGGTTTATCTTTCCAGTCCGGCAGTAGCTGCAGCCTCAGCGGTTGCCGGCAAAATAGTTCATCCGGAGGAGGTCGTGTAATGTTATTTCAGGGAAAAGCATGGATTTTCGGTGACAATATCGATACCGATGCGATTATTTCCGCCCGTTATTTGAGCAGCGTTGATCCCCGGGAATTGGCCAAACACTTAATGGAAGATATCAAGCCTGGATTTGCCGATCTTGTTAAAACCGGAGATATTCTTGTTGCCGGAAATAATTTCGGCTGCGGCAGTTCCCGTGAACATGCTCCCCTGGCTATAAAAGGGGCCGGCGTTTCCTGTGTGATTGCTCGCAGTTTTGCCCGCATTTTTTATCGCAACGCGATCAATATCGGCCTGCCTATCCTTGAGTGTCACGAAAATATGTCAAGCGTTAAGTCAGGCTCAGATCAGTTACAGGTGAACCTTGCGCAAGGCTTAATTACTCATCTACAAAGTGGTTATACTTATAAGGCTGAGCCCTTCCCTCCTTTTATGCGGGAAATTATAAGCTGCGGCGGATTGGTTGAGTATGTGAAAGCCCGTGTTAACCCCTCTGAATAAAGGCCATTTTATGTTTGCATTTTTTTTGCGATAATGATAGGGTGTATACATCGACAATCCGTTGATAATGCATCTGCCTGGCTGTGATTTTGGGTCGGGTGATATCGAGGAGGCCTACGCATGAAAAAGTACACCAGCGAAAATATTCGCAATGTAGCATTAATATCCCACGGCAGTGCCGGCAAAACTTCTCTTACCGAAGCGCTGCTTTTTACGTCCGGGACGATTAACCGGCAGGGAAAAATTGAAACAGGGAACACCACCACAGACTATGATCCCGACGAAATCAAGAAACAGGTTACCATAAATGTTGGTTTGGCCCCCCTGGAATGGGATGATACCAAGATTAACCTGCTAGACACACCAGGTTATTTTGATTTTATTGGAGACGTTCTCGGAGCTTTGCGTGTTGCTGACAGTGTTGTTACAGTAGTATGCGCAGTTTCCGGTGTTGAAGTTGGCACTGAAAAAGTATGGGGCTATGCCGATGATTTCGGACTGCCCCGCCTGGTGGTAATCAATAAGCTGGATCGTGAAAATGCTGATTATGAAGGCGCCCTGGAGCAGTTAAGAAATAACTTTGGTTACTCTGTAGCTCCCGTACAAATGCCGATTGGCCGGGAAGCTGATTTTCAAGGAGTCGTCGATTTAATAAAGCAGAAGGCGCTCTTGTTTTCTGAGGACGGAATGAAAGTTAAAGAAGCAGATGTACCTGAAGACTTAGTGGCGCAGGTTCAGGAATTACGTGAAAAACTGGTTGAAACTATTGCCGAGGCGGACGATGTTCTTTTGGAAAAGTATCTTGAAGGTGAAGGATTAAGTGATGATGAACTCAATAAAGGTTTGCGCCATGGAGTGCTTCAAGGTAAAATAATCCCCGTTCTTTGTTGTGCCGCTACAAAAAATTTCGGCACGCAGCCTTTACTCGACTTAATCAAGCGTTATCTGCCCAATCCATTAGACCAGGAAGATATAAAAGGCTATAAGCCGGGAGGCAGCGAAGAAGTTACCCGCAAACTGAGCGAGGATCAGCCGCTTTCTGCTTTCGTTTTCAAGACCCTGGCCGACCCGTATGTCGGGCGGATTAATTACTTCCGGGTCTACTCTGGAAAGATTGAGCCTGACAGTCAGATTTATAACTCTACTCAGGATAACATGGAGCGATTTGGCCAGGTTTTTTCGATGCGAGGAAAGAATCAAATACCGATGGAAGAAGTTGTTACCGGCGATATTGCCTGTGTGGCCAAGTTGCAGAACACCATTACCGGTGACACATTAAGTGATCGCAGCGATCCAATTTTGTTTCCCCCGCTTAAATTTCCGGAACCGGTTATTTCTTTTGCTGTTGAGCCAAAAACCAAGGGTGATGAGGATAAAGTCAGCAGTGGATTAGCCCGCTTCCTGGAAGAAGATCCGACCTTTAAACTGGAAAGAAAAGCCGAAACAAAGCAGACAGTTATTTCCGGTTTAGGTGAGCTTCACCTGGATATTATCGTTAACCGTTTAGCCCAGAAGTTTGGAGTAGACGTGGAACTTTCCACCCCAAAGGTGCCCTATAAAGAGACGATCAAAGGCCAGGCAAAAGTTGAAGGTAAACATAAGAAACAGTCCGGCGGACGTGGCCAATTCGGTCATGTATATATAGAGCTTGAACCGGCAGATTCCGGAGAAGGGTTGGTATTTGAAAACAAAATTTTCGGAGGCGCAGTCCCCAGGCAGTATGTGCCGGCAGTAGAAAAAGGAATCAGTGAAGCGATGGAAGAAGGTGTCGTTGCCGGTTACCCGGTAGTGGATGTAGCGGTTCGGCTTGTTGACGGTTCATACCATACTGTCGATTCATCTGAGATGGCTTTTAAAGTTGCCGGAGCGCAGGCTTTTCGTAAAGGCATGGAACAGGCCGGTGCGGTTTTGCTCGAGCCGATCATGAATGTAGAAGTGATCGTTCCCGAGGCTTTTATGGGAGATATCATGGGGGACCTGAATAGCAAAAGAGGGCGAATTCAGGGCATGGAACCTGAAGGCAATCTGCAAAAAATTCGGGCCCAGGTACCGATGTCAGAAATGTTCAGGTATTCGATAGACCTGCGTTCAATGACTCAAGGCCGGGGTTTCTTTGCCGCTGAATTTTCTCACTACGAAGTGGTGCCCAGCCAGGTAGCCGAGCAGATTATCGCCGCTGCCGAGAAAGAAGAAGAAGAGGAAGCATAGAAAAAGACGCTACGTGGAATGA
>SLRT01000111.1 GCA_007130825.1 Syntrophomonadaceae bacterium
CGGCTGCCATAATTACCGGGGTCATGATTATCGGAAACAAAATGATAAACAATATAACCGCGATTGCTGTTGTTTCATCCACCGAAGCCACCTCCAGAATTCTTTATATAGTTCAACTAAGAATACGGCAATAATTTATAAAGCTTAAAAACCCCATGGTTATCTAAAAAAAGATTTGCAGGGCATTCTCTAATAATGATATTACCGGCCTGGAGAACACGCCGAAAAATATAATCGCTGCCATCCCGACAAAAAGAGGAATCAACATCTGTCGGGGAACCGGTTTTACCTCATGTTCAAATTCCTCCTGCTGCATAAAAGCATTGACAATAATCGGCATATAATAAACAGCGTTTAACAAGCTGCTGGCCAGGATAATGACCACGAAGATCGGCCGCCCGATCTCCAGGGCTCCCAGTGCAAGGTACCATTTACTAATCAGGCCGCCGGTGCCCGGTAAACCAATCATCGAAGCGCTGCCGATAGTAAAAGCAATCATGGTTATCGGTAAAACCTGTCCGATACCGCCGAGCTGCTTGATCTGGCGGATACCGGTTGAATAGATAATCACACCGGCGGTCATAAACAGCATCGACTTCATAATGGCGTGAACCAGCAAGTGATAAAAACCGCCGGTAACCGCTATAGTGTCATCCAAGCCAATGCCCAGAAACACGTAACCGATCTGTCCTATACTGGAATAGGCCAGCATTTTCTTTAAATCTACCTGGACCATGGCAAATATAGATCCAAACATGATCCCCATCGCTGACAGCCAAAGAACAATCTCGTTTATGGGTATCGATTCAAGCAATGGACGGGGAAACACCTGGTAAAACATAATGAAGAGGGCAAAAGCATATATTTTAATCACTAACCCGGACAGCATGGCACTTGACGGAGAAGGCGCCGAAGCATGGGCATCGGGAAGCCATACATGCAGGGGAAAAAGAGCCGCCTTGGTCCCGAACGCAACAATGAACAGGGCTGCGGCGGCAAACATATTGTTTGGATACAGTTCAATCGCTGCCGGAAGAGCTTCATTTACCAGGTCGTAATTAAGCTGTCCCGTAACCATATAAAGCATAGCAACACCGAGCAGGAAACACCCGGTTCCCATAGCGCTCAAAATCAGGTATTTAAAACTGGCCTCCAGGCAGGCGCGATCTTCTTTGATCGAAATAATCGCACAGGCTGAAATCGCACATATTTCCATGAGAACAAAAAGATTAAAAAGATCGTTTGTTAAAGCTATACCCGCCATTGAGCCGACCAGGAGAGCATATAGCGAATAATACCAACCCATAAGTTCTTGCTTCAGTTCATGCTCCAGATCTTTTAAAGCATAGACCATGATCCACAGGCTTATCGCCAGGACAATCAAAAGCATGTAAACCCTTAACAGGTTTATTTTAAACTCTACTCCCCAGGGAGGAGGCCAACCACCCATGTAATAACTAAACTCGCCGCCCTGGTATACTAACACCAACAGGTAAACAGCCATCATAGTGGCCATGGCAAGAGTCGTGATCAGGACTGGCGCACTGAGTTTTCTGGCCCAGCGAAACAAAAGTGGGGACAAAAAAGCAATGCCAAAGAGAATTGCTATGATTAAAGCTGGAAAATGTTGTTCAAGTCCCACTACTCCTGGCTCCTTATCAGGCATATTTCATCATAATCCACTGTTCCGTAAAAGCGGTAAATTTTAACGACCAGGCTTAAAGCATAAGCTGTAATACTGACGGCAACGACTATTCCGGTAAGCATCAGAGAACCGGGGAGGGGGTTAACATAAAGGATTTCGCTGTTTTCAGCAACAATCGGCGCCGCACCTCCGTAAGTATAGCCGATTGCGACAAAAAGTAAAAATACCGAGGTGTCCATTATATTCATAGCGATCACTTTCTTAATCAGGTTCGAATGGGTAAGCATGGTATGCATGCCGATAACGAAAAGTAAAATCGCCACCATGTAGTAATAGTTATGAAGGATCCTAATGAGCATCTCCACTTTTATCATCCCCCTCGATAATGTTATAAAATAGCGTCACTATGGTGCTCGCTACTTTAATACCAAGAAAAGCGGTAATTATAAATATAGCGCCGGCGCTGAAAAGCTCTCCGGCTTCACCCATGGGAAACCCCGCTGCCTGGTTGGCCAGATAGTTGCCGCCTAAAGCCACCGCTACCAGGCCGGTGATAATGAAACCCAGAGCTCCGCCGCTTTCCAAAACAGAGGCGGTAGCATGCGAAATCTGCCTGGCCCCCACTTCCAGGTTAAAAGAAAGAGCGATCAGCACAAGGCTGGCTCCAAAAATTGCGCCTCCTGAAAAACCTCCGCCCGGAGAAAGATGACCGTGCAGAATGATGTAAATTCCGTAAACCTGGATAAACGGGACCACAAGCCGGCTGGTTATACGAACAATTTGATCTTCCAGGGTGATCTGCCCCCATATTAATGAGATTTCAAAGTGGCTATAACCGCAGCGATAGCCACGAATAAAACAGTTGCTTCACCAAGCGTATCGAATGCGCGGTAATCGATGATTACACTGCTAACAATATTGACCGCTCCGGTTTCAGCTACACCAGCCTCCATGTAACGGGCCGGTATTTCGTTAAAAACCGGATTGTTCGGGTCACCAAACGGCGGCATTTCAGCCACGGTAAAACTAAAGAAAAATCCAATCAGGCCGACCAGCAAAATGGTAAAGACACCCCGGGCCTGCAGGCGCAAAAGATACCTCATGGCAAAAATCGCCGCAATTATAATAAATAGTATATCTTCCATTCATGAGCCCCTCCCAAACCGGATTCTTATTCAGTCCGCCTGGTTTTACTGATTGCTGCGATCAGCAGCAAGGTGGTAACCCCGGTGCCAAGAGCAGCTTCAACCATGGCAACATCGGGAGCGCTGAGCTGCTGCCAGACAATAGCCATAATTAAGCCGAAAGAAGCAAATACAATCACCGCGCTGAGCATATCACGAATCTGAGCCACAGCGATAGCACAGACAACTAAAAACAGTAAAAGTAAGGCATTTAAAATTTCAGTTAATATTTCAATCATCTGACTCACTCCTGCCGATTAGCGGACGAATACCGGTGGTATAAGCAGCCCGGGCAATAACATGAGCAGCTGTCGGGTTTGTGACTAAAATAAATATAATCAGCAAAACCAGCCTGATCGCAACTGCGGCTTCACTCTGTAAGGCCAGCGAGAGCAATACAAGGCCCGCTCCCAGGGTGTCACATTTCGATGTGGCGTGAAGCCGGTTATAGACATCCGGCAAACGCAACAATCCAACCGTGGCTACCAACAGAAAGAACAAGCCGACAATTAGAGATATTACCGAAGCATAGTATAGTATCGTATTCAAAAGAGCGTCGATTATTCCAGTGCTCCTTTCTCCAAATACTTGGCCACGCCGATAGTCGCAATAAAGCCCATCAGGGCATATACCATGGCAATGTCAAGAAAATAAACCTGCGCATAAACACGGGCAATTAAAGTAATAATAATCAGTGTGTTGGTAGTGATAATGTTGATCGCCACAACCCGGTCCGGAGCTGTCGGACCGGCCAGCGCCCTGATCATAGAAAAAAATATCATCAACATGACCAGGATGGCGCCTACTGCATACATAATATCAAGGGTCTGTTCATAGATCATGGCTCATCACGCTCCATCTGTTGAAGCCTGGCAATCGGATGCCACCCTTTAACGGCCTCGCCGGCTTCCATGGTCAGGGCATGGATCAAAAATTCTTTCTCATCTGCCAGCACTGTCAGGGTTCCCGGGCACATGGTAATCGAATTACCCAGGAGCACGCGGCTGGCCGTGCTGTCAATTTCAACTCTCAAAGGAACAAGATTTGGAACAATCGGCATCTTAGGATGCAAAACAATATAAGCCACCTGAAAGTTGGCAATCAGAATATCTTTAAGCAGTTTAAAAAAATAGCCAAACAACCAGAAAATATTCCTAAGGTTAACCGGTGGCCGGTCCTGGGCAGTAATCAACAACGTGCGGTTGAAGTAAACCACAAAAGCCGAAGCGGCCAAACCGACTCCAAGCTGCGGCCAGTTAAAGGAACTGCTCACCGCGATCCAGAAAAGAAAAAGGATCAAGGTGATACCGATATAGTTTAACCATTTTTTGTTCATTTTTGATTACCCACCCGGCCTTAAACAGTAAAATTTTATCCCCTTACAATAATTATTTCACATGCTTTTGAATAAACAATTTTTAATTTTAGTCGTTTTAACCCGCAGAGGCAGCATTTTCAGCAAACTCTTTTTCTTCACCCAATTTTTTAGGCACCGCGGAACGGGGATGAATAGTTCCCGGCGGACACGCGGCAACACATTCGCCGCAATCATCACACTTGTCAAGATCGATCACCGCCAGCTTATCATCCATCTCGATAGCTTCCTGCGGACAAGCTTTAATGCACGCTTTGCAGGCAATACAACCCACCGAACAGGCCCTGGAAACCGATTTTCCCCGATCCTGCGAACTGCAAAGAACCAGGTGGCCCTGATCAGAGCGGGGCAGGGTTTTGATTAAATTTCGCGGACATGCATTAACGCACAGGCCACACCCGGTACAGGCCTCCTGGTCCACGACCGGCAGCCCGTGCGAGCCCATTTTAACTGCATCAAATGGACAGGCCCGGACACAATTTCCCAGCCCCAGACAGCCATACCGGCAAGCCTTGAATCCATCATTAAATCGGCCCGCTACGGCACAATCTTCAATCCCGTCATAAATAAAACGATCGGCTGCTTTTGTATTATCACCGATGCAAAAAACGGTCGCAATAACCGGTTCGGATTCTGTAACTTCCTGGCCAAGTATGGCCGCGATCGCTTTTGATGTTTCTTTTCCAGCGGGTATGCACCCATTAGCCGAAGTTCTGCCCTCTACATAAGCCTCAGCAAAATTAACACACCCGGCATAACCACAGGCTCCACAATTGGCGCCGGGTAAAAGTTCTTTAACCCTGTCAACACGCGGATCCACCTTAACGGCAAAAATTCGAGCCGCCATGGAGAGAAGTAGTCCAAAAAGCAACCCGAGTAAACCCAAAGCAATAATGGCATATATTATCTGCACAGTCCAATTCACCTCGTAACAAGAATTAGTACTCACCCGAAAGCGATCAATTTCTGGACCATTCCAGTTTAGTTTCTACAATGTAAACATGCCGCCGAAACCAAGAAAAGCCAGAGACAGGATTCCTGCTGTAATTAAAGTGACCGCGGGACCCTGTAGAACATCGGGTATTTCAGCCAGTTCCAGGCGTTCCCGAATACCGGCCATAATGACAAGCGCCAGAGAAAAACCAATTGAAGCCGCCAAACCAAAAACCACCGCTTCAACAAAGGTGAATTCTTCCCTCACTGCAAGCAGCGCTACGGCCATAATAGCGCAGTTAGTGGTAATCAAAGGAAGAAATATACCAAGGCCTTGATAGAGTGTGGGGCTGATTTTACGTAATGTTGTTTCGACAAGCTGGACTAAGGATGCTATAACCAAAATAAAGGTCACGATCTGCAGATATTCCAGGTTATAAGGAACGAGGACAAAGCTATAAAGAAGCCATGTCACAAGAGTGGCCATGGTCATCACAAAAACTACCGCCATGCTCATTCCGATCGCGGTTTCCATCTTTCGTGATACACCCAGGAAAGGACATATTCCAAAAAAACGATGCAAAACAAAGTTCTCCACCAGGATATAAACAAAAATTATTGTTAAAAGTCTTTCCATAACGACCTCCTGCCACCGATAGTTCTCTTTTTCAGCGCAAACAGGACTCCTGCCTGTAAAGCCCGGTATTTATTTAATATTAAACTTCTTAAATATTATGTTGACAACTCCCAACAAAAGACCAAGGGCGATAAAAGCCCCGGCCGGCTGACCAAAAAGACCCATTGGCTCAAATCCCGCTCCAAAAAGTTGAATGGCGCTGTCCGGATCAGGGCCCAGAATCGTCCCCTGGCCGAACACTTCACGAACCAAAGCAAGTATACCCAGGGCCAGGGTAAAACCAATCCCGACAGCAATACCGTCAACCAGCGAACGCAAAAGGGGTTTTTTACTGGCGAAAGCTTCAGCCCGGCCCAGGATAACACAGTTGACGACAATCAGGGGCACAAAAACGCCCAAAGCCTCGTAAAGATCGGGCTGAAAAGCCTGCAAGACCATTTCAATTATTGTCACAAAAGTGGCGATCACCACGATGAAACAGGGAATCCTGACCTGGCTGGGAATATAATTTTTCAGAGCAGAAATAACCACGTTCGAAGCGATCAAAACAGCAGTTGCAGCAATTCCCATGCCCAGCCCGTTAATAAAAAAGGCGGTAACCCCGAGAACCGGACACATCCCCAGCAGTAACCGAAAAACCGGGTTTTCATTGATTATCCCCCGGGATAAATCCTGAAGATAGACATTACCGGCCTTCATCCGTATCGTCACCTCCATTTTCCACTGTTGGCGCCTCTTCCAGAGCTTTTTCGACAGCGGAGACAATTCTTTCGGCACTTAATGTCGCGCCGGTCTGCGTATCAACTTCCAACCTCTGTTCTTCGACAATTCGTTCCGGTATCTTTGGATAAGAATCAACAAAATAGGCTTCGGTTTCATTTTGTTCGATAACATCCACTCTTTCGATTACACCATCGGCAATCTCAACTTCAACCGTCAAGATACCATGGGTCCCTTCCACACTACCCTGATAAATACCATCAGCTACTTCTGTAGGATCAAAAGCCCGTATTTGTTTATCCAAAAAATTTTCGCCAATCGTTGTGACTGTGCGGCGCACTGAAACAATCATCGTTCCGGTGCTTAAGGTCGCTCCACTAACCGAATCGACATCTTCACCGTCTTCAATCGGATCATCAAAACCTTTGCCGGTAAATTGTTCCTGAAATTCATCCGTGGTGATTACATCGCCAATACCCGGAGTTTCAGCGTGAGAAACTATAACCAGCCCTTTGATTTCTCCTTGATCATTAACTGCCAGATTGTAGATCAGTCCAGCTTCGTAACCCGCTGTCTCTACAGTTGCCATAATTCCGAGCATTTCACCGTCCTGATCATAGACAATGTCATATTGATCGCCATCGATCTCTTCTGTCTCAAAATGATCGACATCGGGGAAAAATCTTTCAAGAGACTGGTGGTAATCTTTTTCCTGCCGTTCAATAATAATCGGCTCGGTTACAATGTTTACACCTGTGAGCAGGGAAGCGGACAAAACAGCAACCGCTGTCAATGTTAAAGCCAGACGTAAAATTTCACGCACTATTATTCACCCCCCCAAACTGACGAGGTATAGTAAAATTATCTATAATCGGGGTAAGCGCGTTCATCAGCAAAATGGCAAACGTAACTCCCTCCGGTAAAGTGCCCCACAACCTGATCAGCATTGTGATCAAGCCGCAGCCGATACCAAAAATCAGCCGGCCGCCGGGCGTAACCGGGGTGGTAACAAAATCAGTAGCCATAAATATCGCTGCGATCATAACCCCGCCGGCAACAAGATGAAAAAGTCCGGTCATCAGGTGGTTTCCATAAAAACCGCCTCCGAAAACTACCCCCAGCACAAATACTGTTGCCATAAAACCACCCGGGATGCGATAATCAATATGTCCTTTATAAACCAGCCATATCCCGCCGATAAGCAGTGCCAGCGCTGAAGTTTCGCCCATGGAGCCGGCAATGGTGCCGATAAACATTTCCGGCAGGCTGAAAGTCACCGCTTTTTCAGGAGAAGCTAAAACTGTGGCCCCGGTGACGGTTGAAACGTCAAAGCCAAAAGCAAAAGGATGGGGCGTGGACCAGATATCCCCGGCCATATGCCCACCCCAGGATACTACCAGGATAACCCGGCCAACCAGGGCCGGGTTAAAAATATTATAGCCGATTCCGCCGAAAACCTGCTTGCCGATAATAATCGCCGACGCAGATCCGACAACGACCACCCACCAGGGCACAGCCGCGGGAAGAATCAACGCCAGGAGCAATCCGGTCACAGCAGCGCTGCCATCATTAAAAATATCACGTTTACGCAGCCAGACAGCTTCGACCAGCATAGCAGTTAACACGGCGATGATCATTGTTATAAGCGCCCGGTAACCGAATAAAAGCACGGCCATAAGAGCTGCCGGAAAAAGAGCAATCAGGACATCGGTCATCACGCTTTGCACCGATTCTACCGATCGTATATGCGGTGACGAAGATACAACTAATTTGCCGTTTATTATCATCACTTCCCTTCCCCGGATAGTGGGACTATTTGTTGTTTCGCTTCATAATTTCTGCTTTTCCTATTCTAATCCATTGGACCAATGGTATCTTCGAAGGGCAGATATAGGAACAACAACCGCACTCAAAACAATCCATGGCGTATAGTTTTTCCGCCCGCTTGTAATCCCCGTGTTCCGCCGCCTGGGCTATCGAAGTTGGCATCAACTGCATCGGACAAACGCTAACACATTTGGCACACCTGATGCACGGACTGCTTTCAGCAAGATAAACATCTTCGTCGGTCAGGGCCAAGATACCGGAAGTTCCCTTGATTACCGGAACATCAGGTTCGGGTTGAGACAGGCCCATCATCGGACCGCCGATAATCAACTTAAGTGTCGATTCTTTGAGGCCGCCGCAGAAATCAAGAACATCAGTGGCCAGGGTACCCAATCTGACCTGGACATTGGCCGGTTCATTCACCCCCGCCCCGGTAACGGTAAGCACCCGTTCTATTAAAGGTTTCCCCTCGCGGATAGCCTCGCTAATAGCCACGGCTGTTCCGACATTATGATTGACCACCCCGACTTCAAGCGGCAAAGAGCCTGCCGGAACTGTACGTCCTGTAGTGACATAAATCAACATTTTTTCCGCGCCCTGCGGATATTTTGTCGGCAGGGAACAAACCCTGATATTTTCTTCTTCGGCAACTAAACGCTCCATAATCTGCAAAGCATCGGGCTTATTGTTCTCGACACCTATTATTCCTTCAACAGCCCCTAAAGCTTTGATCATCGCTTTTAAGCCGAATAATATATCTTCGCTTTTTTCAAGCATAACCCGGTGGTCTGCTGTTAAATAAGGTTCACATTCAGCCCCATTAATGATTACTACGTCGATCGGTTTTTCTTCCGGTGGAGAAAGCTTGACGTGGGCCGGGAAAGTCGCTCCACCAAGCCCGACAATACCGGCTTCGCGCACGGTTTTCCGGATATCATCGGCAGACAGGGACTGCAAATCTCCAGCCGGTTTTATGCTATCATCCCACTCGTCGCGCCCGTCGGATTCGATCGTAACCGCATTAATTTTCAGGCCAAGGGGATGACTGTAAAGCCCCACATCCACTACCTTCCCCGAAACAGGGGAATGAACCGGTGCAGATACAAAACCCTTATTATCGCCGAGTTTCTGCCCGGTCTTAACCTCAACGCCTTTTTCGATCTTTTCCACCTCGGCCAGCAGTTCACAGGGAGCGCCAATATGCTGCTGCATCGGCACAACCACCTTCTGCGGTAAAGGCATTTTGACAATGGCCAGCGTTGAAGTATTGTCTTTTTGATATTCAGGATGTATGCCTCCCTTGAAAAACACTTTGGCCATTAACATATTCACCCTTTCTTAATAATGATGCCGCCCCATTACTTACAAATTATAATGATTTCCTGTTCTGGCAACTTTCCTGTATAAAAAAAATTATTTATACAAATTAACTTAACATATTTTCGTTAAATCTTTGTAAAGTCCTGCTTAAAACAATCATTTTATTGGCAGCACAAAAAATTATATAAATCGCTTTTATCAATATATTCTTTTAATTTCACTGTTGTCACCAGTAGCAGCTATGGATCATCTGGCAGTCTGCTTCCAGTATGCCCGCGCATCGCTGACCGTGTAAAAAGACCCGGTTACCAGGACAAGATCTCCTGCATCGGCCAGGCTCAAACCTGTCTCCAAAGCAGGACCGATTTCTTCAACAATCTTGATTTTCCGCTGCTCATAATGCAATTGATGCAAAGCAACCCCGGCGAGATACCCGGGATCGGCCGCCCGCGGCAGGCCTGCTTTGGTAAATATAGCCATATCAGACAGAGGCAGAATTGCGAACATCATCTCTAACGCATTTTTATCAGCCATCATACCGAAAACAAGGATTAACCGGCGATAGCTGAAATAGTCCGGAATTGCTTCAGCCAAATGCTTCATCGCCGCCGGATTATGGGCGCCGTCCACAACTAAAAGCGGGTTGTGCTTCAATAATTCCAGGCGACCCGGCCATATTGTCGCAGATAAACCGCGGCGCACAGCATCTTCTTCAACAAAAATACCTTGATTCTCCAGCAGCTCGAGAGCCGCCAGAGCAGTAGCAGCATTGCAAAGTTGATATGCACCGAGCAAAGGAATAAACAGGTTGTCAAAAGACCGCTCATAACCGCGATAAGTAAAAGTCTGACCCTGATCGGTAAACGACTGCCGGTAAAAAGCGGGACTCTTGATTTCTCGGGAACTGCTGGCGTGAGGAGGAAAAAAACAGAAAAGAGGGGCATTAAGCTCTGAGGCCCGCGAACTGATTATTTCAAGGACTTTACGATCATCGCTGGCGGTCAGCACCGGAACATCCGGTTTGATAATCCCCGCTTTTTCAGCGGCCACAGCTTCCACGGTATCACCAAGCACATCGGTATGATCGAGGCTGACATTGGTGATAATACTTAAAAGCGGAGTGACGGCATTTGTTGCATCGAGCCGGCCTCCCAAACCGACTTCCAGAACAACCGGATCCACCTGCCTGCGGGCGAAATAAGTAAGGGCAAGGAGAGTAACCACTTCAAACTCGGTGGGCTGACCGAAACGTTCATCAGCAGTAACCTCTTCAACCACCGGACGAACCTGCCCGACAAGTTCTACCAGTTCTTCATGGCTAATGTCATGTCCGTTAATGGCCATCCGGTTGCTAAATGATTGCAGGTAGGGAGAGGTGTAAAGGCCGACCCTGTAGCCGGCCGCTTTTAAGATTGAAGCCAGCATGGCCGCGGTGGAACCTTTACCGTTTGTTCCGGCTATATGGACAAATCGGATTTGCTGATGAGGATTGCCCAGCATTTCAAGCATGGCCTTGATCCGTTCCAGGCCGGGCTTAATCCCAAATCGGCTGAGGCTATGAATCCAATCCAGGGCATCGTTTTTCAGCTGTTCGCTTTTCATCAACTAACTTAACTCCTGCAATCTCTGTTGTATTTTCTGTAATTTTGCTTCCTGCTCTTCACGACGGGCCTGCTCTTTGGCTACAACTTCAGCCGGAGCCTTTTCAATAAAACCAGTGCTGTTAAGTTTGCTCTCTGTCCTTTTAATTTCAGCTTCAACCTGGGACATTTCCTTGCGCAGGCGGGCTTTTTCAGCATCGAGATCAATTACCCCTTCCAGGGGCAGGTAGACTTCGATCTCTTCACCGATAATTGCCGCCAGGGCCTGTTTTGGTTTGGCAACCTCCGGATCAATAGTCAGGTTATCAACAGCAGCCAGCTTTTTAATATGATCAGATTCCTCCTCAAGGCAGGCGGCAGAACGGCCGCCGGCTCTGACGATCACCGGAGTTTTCCGGTCGGGAGACAGTTTTACCTGGCTGCGCAAGTTCCTAATTGCCCTGACTACTTCCTGAAACAGGTTTATTTCTTTAGTTTCTTCAGGAAAAGAAAGCTTATCGGCAGGCTGCGGCCAGGCGGCCACTACCAGGGCTTCCTCTTGGCGGTTCGGCAGCTGCTGCCATATTTCCTCGGAAATAAAAGGCATGAAGGGATGAAGGAGGCGCATAACTCCATCTAAGAGGTAAACCAGTAGACTGTAAGTCCGCTTTCGATCTGCTTCCGCCTGCGCGCTATCCTCATCCCGGTATAAATAGTGCTTGCTCATTTCGACATACCAGTCACAAAAATCATTCCATAAATACTCATAAATCAAACGCGCCGCTTCACCGAGCTCATATTCTGCAAACAGCTTATCTGTATCTTTTACAGTCTCATTAAAGCGGTGTAATATCCAGCGATCGACCCGGTTTAGATCTTTTGGCAGCCGATCCTGGTCAAAGGGCTCCGGCGAATGCTCCCGACCATATTCCTGAGCCAGGTTCATCAAAACAAAACGGGAAGCGTTCCAGATCTTGTTGGCAAAATTCCGGCCGGCCTCAACACTTTCCTGCCGGAAACGCTGGTCATTACCCGGAGCCTGCCCGGTTATCAGGGTAAAACGTAAAGTATCGGCCCCATAATTTTCAATTACTTCCAGGGGGTCGACACCGTTACCGAGAGATTTGCTCATTTTGCGTCCCAGGGCATCACGCACCAGGCCGGTGATATAAACCGAACGGAAAGGTACCTGGTTCATGAAAGCCAGGCCCATAAACATCATGCGCGCTACCCAGAAAAATATAATGTCATAACCGGTTACCAGGACACTGGTCGGATAAAAGTGTTCCAAATCGGCACTTTTATCGGGCCAGCCAAGGGTTGAAAACGGCCAGAGAGCAGAGCTAAACCAGGTATCAAGGACATCAGGATCCTGCTTAAGATCAGTGCTACCACAGGAAGAACAGCTCTCAGGTTCCGTATAATCGACTATAACTTCGCCGCAGGAACAATACCAGGCCGGGATACGATGCCCCCACCAAATCTGGCGTGAGATGCACCAATCGCGGATATTTTCAAGCCAATCATTGTAAACGCGGGTAAAACGGGGCGGTATAAATTCGGTCTGTCCTGCTTTTACCGCTTCCATCGCCGGCTCGGCTAAAGGTTTCATTTTCACAAACCACTGACGCGATATAAGCGGTTCGATAACTGTGCCGCATCGCTGGCAGTGGCCGATCGAATGCTCATAGTCTTCGATCTTTTCGATTAAGTCCAGCGCTTTTAAATCTTCAACCACCTGCTTGCGGCACTCAAAACGGTCCAGCCCTTCATAGGGGCCGGCTGCTTTGGTCATTTTCACCTCTTCATCAATTATCTTGATCACTTCCAGGTTATGACGCTGACCGATGGCAAAGTCATTCGGATCATGACCGGGGGTGACTTTTACCGCTCCGCTGCCAAATTCCGGATCAACGTATTCATCGGCTACAATCGGAATTTCCCGGTTAAGCAGGGGCAGAACTACTTTCTTGCCAACCAGCGCGCGGTAACGATCATCTTCAGGGTGCACAGCTACAGCACTGTCACCGAGCATTGACTCGGGGCGAGTCGTGGCCACAGTAATATGCCCCCGGTCACCGGCCAGTGGATAGTGGATATGGGTCATCGTCGAAACTTCATCCTCATGCTCCACTTCTATATCCGATAGGGCGGTGGAACAGCGTGAACACCAGTTGATCATGTAATCTCCCCGGTAAATCAAGCCTTGCCGGTACAGGTCGACAAACACTTTGCGCACGGCCCGTGAGCATCCTTCGTCCATGGTAAAACGTTCCCGCGACCAGTCGCACGAAACACCAAGCCGGTACAGCTGTTTTGTAATCCTTTCGTGGTAGGTATCTTTCCAGTCCCAGACCCGCTTTAAAAAGGCCTCGCGTCCCAACTTGCGGCTATCCACTCCTTCTTCGGCAAGGTGCTTTTCGACCACGTTTTGAGTGGCGATACCGGCATGGTCGCAACCGGGAAGCCAAAGCGTATCAAAACCCTGCATCCGTTTGCGGCGGATCAGCACGTCCTGAACAGTATTATTCAAAGCATGGCCCATATGCAGGGAACCGGTTACATTGGGCGGGGGAATAACAATCGTAAAAGGAATTGTACCGGGATCTCCAGAAGCGCGAAAAAAGTTACCATCAAGCCAAAACTTATATCTATCTATCTCCACTGTATCAGGGTCGTAAACAGGCGGCAGCATGCTAGCAGTCATTAAATCACCTCGTAGTATGTGGCATATGTGAGCAGTAAAATATTTTTTTCGGCAGCCAAGTTTAGGTCAGACTCTAATTACTGACCTGGGTTCCAGTCTTATAAATAGTATTATTTTAACGGTTGAAAGTCAATCCTACAGGTAGGAATTATAAACAATTGACTCAAAAGAAAAAACATGGACTAATACACTTAGTTTCGATAAACAAAACATATGGCCTGAGACAGTTACCGCTAAACAGCACAGTGGCTATTGCTGCCGTTTTGAGAACAAGAATAACATGTTATTGAGAGTTTTGAGCAGATTTCCCGGCTCCCTGCTCAGAACCATGTTCATACAAGCTGTAGCCCAGATCAAAAGCCTGCTGGTTGAGTTCACCGCTTCCCTTGGGGGCCAACTTAAAAATAACTTCGCGGAAAATATCACGAGCAACCAATCCAGCCGCAGCATTAACCACGCCCAGGGCCAGCATATTAGCCACGACTTCTCGCTTCAATTCCTCTTTGGCCGTGCTTGTTATGGGGTAAACCTGAACCTTGTATTCTTCCTGGAACGGCCCCTTAACGAAAGTAGAATCAACAATAACGATGCATCCCGGTTTAATCAGCGGCAAATATTTATTATAGGAAGCCTGGTTCATGCACAGTAAGACGGTCGGGGTAACCACCTTGGGGTACTCAATAACGTCTATATCGATTATAACCCCGGCCATACTCGCTCCCCCGCGCGCTTCCGGACCATAAGACTGACTCTGGACCACGTTCTTATTATCGCTAACCGCAGCTTCGGCAAGCATGATCGAGGCAAGGATTAAACCCTGGCCCCCGGCGCCGGTCAATAATACTTCCTGCCTGTTTGCCAAAAGAACTCCCTCCGCTTTTTAAGCCGCTAGTCTTTACCGATCGACCGGTAATATACTTCGGCGTATTCGGGAACATCATAGTTATAGATAACCCCGGTTATCTTTTTATCCTTCAAATCCGCTTCTTCCATTCCGGCGGCGCGTTCAACGGATATACTGCTGTCTTTCATATCGCGGAGCATATCCACCGCCCCGCCCAGCTTGTTTTTTCTTCCGTAGGCGATCGGGCAGGGCGAGAGCGCTTCGATTACCGAGAAACCCTTGTGGTTTGCCCCCCTGGCAATTAACTGTTCCAGCTGACGGGGCTGGGCGGCAGTCCCCCTGGCGCCAAAAGTAGCTCCCGCGCCCTTAGCCAGATCTAGAAGGTTAAACTCTCTTTCAAGCGTTCCGCCGGGAGCAGTGGTCGCTTTTTTGCCAGTTGGCGTCAGCGGTGAATGCTGTCCGCCGGTCATCCCGTAAATATGATTATTAACTACTACCGCATTTAAATCAAGATTCCTTCTGGCGGAATGAATAAAATGGTTGCCGCCGATGGCGCTGCAATCACCATCACCCATAATCACGAAGAGTTTTAACTCCGGTCTGGCCATCTTCAAACCGGTGGCAAAAGCCAAAGCCCGGCCGTGGGTTGTATGCAGGGTGTTAAAGTTTAAGTACCCCGCCGCCCTTGACGAACAACCGATACCAGATACGATCACCACATCGCTCTGGTCGTAATCGGCGCGCTCGATTGCCCTGATAAGGGCCGCAGTGACAATACCGTTTCCGCACCCGGGGCACCAGATATGGGGTAGTTTTTTGGTCCTTAAATAATCCTGGGTTGAACTTTCTATGACAGCCACCTCCCCATTTTTTCAGATATTTGATCCGGGCTGATCATTTCTCCATCATAGCGGTTGATAGGAATAACTTCTGCTTCTCCCTTAACGTGCCGTTCCACTTCACCGAGTATCTGGCCCATATTCATCTCCGGCACTAGAATTACATCAGCCTGTTTAGCCAAAGTTTCAATTTCTTTGGCTGGAAAGGGCCAAAGAGTTTGCAGGCTCAACAATCCCACCGGTTGGCGGTTTTGCCAGTAAGCTTTTTTAATTACCGCCCGGGCTGAACGGACGGTGCAGCCGTAAGTTACTATCACCACCCGGGGTTCTTTATGACCGATATAATTGGTTAAAACAACTTCGTCCCGGTATTTATCCAGTTTGGCATGAATCCTGTCCTGCGCACGTTCAACCTGGAGCGGATCACCGGTGGGAAAACCATATTGATCATGAAATAAGCCGGTTACATGGTAGTAATGACCAAAACCAAACGGGACCAGCGGAGTCAGCCCTTTTTCGTCATAAGGCTTGTAGTCGGCAGGCACTTTATCGCTGGCTTTTTCGACCATAAGCTTGCTGTCTTCAGGAATGAAAACTTTTTCCCGCATGTGGCCGATTACTTCATCAAGCAGTAAAATAACCGGCTGTCTTAACTTTTGGCTGAGATTAACGGCAGCGATGGTCAGGTAATATGTTTCATAAACCGAGGCCGGAGAAAAAACAATAATCGGATGATCGCCATGAGTGCCCCAGCGAGCCTGCATAACATCGCCCTGTGATGGAGCCGTTGGCACTCCCGTACTGGGCCCCATGCGCTGAACATTGACTATCACGCAGGGTATTTCGGCCATGACTGCATAGCCGATATTTTCCTGCTTAAGCGAAAAACCGGGGCCGCTTGTGGCGGTAAGAGTGCGCTTGCCACCGATGGAAGCTCCGATGACAGCAGCCATACTGGCTATTTCATCCTCCATCTGGATAAAAACTCCACCTAATCCCGGCAGTCTTGCGGCCATCCGTTCAGCTATCTCCGTGGACGGAGTAATCGGGTAGCCGGCATAAAAACGAACTCCGGCGCTGATCGCCCCTTCAGCACAGGCTTCATTGCCCTGCATCAAAACCGGCTTTGTTTCCGGCATTTACAGAAAGCCTCCTCTTATTAACCAGTAAAATCGCAAAATCGGGACAAAAAGCTTCCTTTTTTAGTTTTAGGCATAGATACCATTGCGTAACCAGCCCCGGTAATGCATGGCCTCGGCTAACCTCATAATAGAATACATGTAGGCGCCGGTGCGCATATCCGAGCCAATACAGTTCTCGCAGTAATAACCGTATACATTGCGAAACGCTTCGACCATTTTATCTTGCAGGTGTTTGTTTACCGTGCTCAGATCCCAGCTAAAACCGTAGTTGTTCTGCACCCATTCAAAATATGAGACGGTAACCCCTCCGCTATTAGCCAGAATATCGGGAACAACCAAAATATTATTTTCCTTAAGTATCTGATCCGCTTCCGGCGTAGTCGGGCCGTTCGCTGCTTCGACAACAATCTTTGCCTTAATGTCATGCGCGTTACTGCCGGTAATCTGGTTTTCCAGGGCGGCGGGGAGCAAAATATCACAATTAACGGACAAAAGATTTTCATTGGAAATTGCTTCACCGCCGGAAAATCCTTTGACAAAACCGGTCTCGTTAACGTGTCTGATCAACTTGTCAATATCCAGGCCTTCTTCTTTATAGACACCACCGCTAATATCGCTTACGGCAATAACCGGACAACCCTCAGCAGCAAATAACTTTGCGGCATTGCTGCCAACATTCCCGAAACCCTGAATAGCAATGCGGCTATTCTCAAAAGGAATCTTATATGCCTGGGCCGCTTCCCTGGCCACGAAAAAACAGCCGCGTCCCGTTGCTTCGTTCCTGCCCACACATCCGCCCACAGCCAAAGGTTTTCCGGTAACCACGCCAAATGACGGCTCTCGCATATTATTGCTGTACTCGTCGGCGATCCAGGCCATTACCTGGGCATCGGTAAAGATGTCGGGTGCGGGAATATCTATTTCCGGCCCCAGGATGGAACCCAGAGATCGAACATAGCTCCGGGTCATGCGTTCACGTTCTTTTAGAGTCAACCGTTGGGAATCACAAACAATGGCTCCTTTACCGCCGCCGAAAGGCACTCCGACAAGAGAACACTTCAAGGTCATCCACATTGAAAGAGCTTTGATGCTGTCGGAAGTAACATCGGGGTGATAACGAAGACCGCCTTTATATGGTCCAAAAACATTATTGTGCTGGCAACGGTAACCGGTAAAAACTTTCGTTGATCCATCCTCCATCTCCACAGGAATGCCTACCTCAACAAATCGCATCGGGGTTTTTAAATGCTCATAAACATCGGGCGATAAATTTGCGAAATCGATTGCCTGCCTCATCATGCTTAGAGTCGAGACCAGGATATTGTCGTTCTTCTTTTCTTTTTCAACTTCCAGTGACATTAGAAATCCTCCTTGTCGTTAACGCATTATTGTAGTTAATTCGATATTATTAACCCGGACTGCAGGTAAGCCATATTTAAAACCAACTTTCACCGGTGGGTACAGATCTTTAAGTAATCTCCTTCTTCCCTATTCGCGTTAAACAGACCTTTTCCTTTGTTGATCTGTTGGTTGATTCATAATCATTGATCCACCTGGTTATCTCTGGAGTTTTGCCCCTTTAATCACTTTTGCACCATCCTTTTTA
>SLRT01000054.1 GCA_007130825.1 Syntrophomonadaceae bacterium
CTACCAGGCGGCAAACTGGATTTATTTGGGCCGAACCCAGGGCCGTGGACGGATGGACCGCTACAACAAAAGATCTTTTAGCTGCAAAGATATCTATGTTTACCCCCTGAAGGGTGATTTTCGCGCCTCTTTAAGGGGGGAAGAGCAATGATTGCTCGCCGTTATGAGCGAAGGGGGAAACAGCGGAAGCAAGGTAAGCCCTATAACCAGAAGCTTAGAAGATACCATACGGCAGCCCAGCCAGCCAGCCAGATAGGATTCATAAACCTAGATGCGAAGCTGGCAGGTAAGCCCGGTGCGGGAGGAGCAGCCGGGTTTGCTGCGGCGGGAACTGGAAATAGGGCAAGGTAAGGACAATGAGGCACTGTCAACCGAAAGGGACAGCAAACGGACCAGGCCTGACCTAAACTGCTACGCCAGTTCTCGACCCTACAGTGCTGATTATCTGGCGGGCAAATAGAAGAATTCTCTTTTTTATGATACAATTTTCATAAAGAGTGAAATAGCCATCTAAATATTATACTTCTTCCCTGTTATTGGAGGTTAAACTCGTTATGAATGAAAAGGTCAAAGCAGTCAGCATGCAATCTTTGCAATTTTCAGACCCGGAAATTGCCACAATTCTTGACGAAGAAAAAAAACGCCAGCAGGATTCTTTAAACTTAATTGCTTCAGAAAATATGGTCAGCGGGGCAGTGCTTGAAGCCCAGGGATCAGTGCTAACC
The DNA here is from genome assembly GCA_007130825.1 of Syntrophomonadaceae bacterium. GTDB lineage: Bacteria > Bacillota > Dethiobacteria > DTU022 > DTU022 > B1SED10-74M. The sequence goes on from SLRT01000054.1 coordinate 726, forward strand.
AACAAGTATGCAGAAGGTTATCCGGATGCGCGTTATTACGGAGGTTGTTTCTTTGTCGATCATGCTGAAAAGCTTGCCATTAGCAGGGCAAAAGAATTATTTGCAGCCGGTCATGTTAACGTCCAGCCCCATTCCGGCACCTCGGCTAATATAGCTGCCTACCTTGCATTACTGAATCCCGGCGATCGGATTATGGGTATGAATCTCAGTCACGGAGGGCATCTTACCCATGGCAGTAAAATAAATATTTCTGGAAGCCATTTTCATTCTTTCAGTTACGGTGTGGATCGTGACACCTTTCTGCTTAACATTGATCAGGTTAGTGAAAAAGCGCTGGAAGTCAAACCGAAGCTGATCATTGCCGGGGCCAGCGCTTATCCCCGCCTCATAGACTTCGAGGGCTTCAAAGAAATTGCCGATGATCTCGGAGCTTACCTCCTGGTTGATATAGCCCACACTGCCGGGTTTATCGCAGCCGGTTTGCATCCCAATCCGGTTCCTGTCGCAGATATCGTTACTGCCACCACGCATAAAACACTTCGTGGTCCCCGGGGAGGGATGATTTTATGCCAGGATAAGTATGCTTCCGTTATTGATAAGGCCGTTTTTCCGGGAATGCAGGGAGGACCTTTAATGCATATCATCGCCGCCAAAGCTGTTGCTTTCAAAGAAGCTAAATCGCCCGGCTTTATAACCTACCTGGAGTTCGTTCTCGCTAACGCCAAAGCTCTGGCCAGGGCCTTGACTGACCTGGGTTATGATCTTGTTACCGGGGGCACCGATACCCATCAGGTTCTTGTAGATCTAAGCAATAAATATGTTTCAGGGCTGGAAGCAGAAACGCTTCTTGATCGGTTAAATATATGTGTGAACAAAAATGCGATACCCTATGATAAAAAAGGGGCCAATGATCCCAGTGGAATGAGGTTGGGTACTCCCACCCTGACTTCGCGGGGAATGGGACCGGACCAGATGGAAGAAATTGCCTCGTTGATAGATCAGGCCCTGGCAGGCAGGCATAACCCGAAAAAACTGGAAATTATTAAACAGCGTGTTGGTAGTTTATGCCAGGAATTTCCCGCATATAGTAAATAATAATTGAGCCTGCTTCAATGGACCTGCTTCAATGGACCTACTTCAATGATAACGAAGAATTTGCTAACAAACAACGATCCGCGATCATGTTCAGAAAAGGAGGGAATAGAATAAATGAACAAAATTTTAGTAACCGGATCCCTGGGTCAGATTGGAACAGAATTAGTGGACTATCTTCGGGGCATATACGGTTCAGCCAACGTCATTGCCTCGGGGAGGAGGGACAAACAGGATAGCAGCATCGTCACGGAAGGACCTTTCGAGCTGCTTGATGTAACCGATCCCAAAAAAACCGAAAATGTGGTCAAGAATAACAGGGTTAATACAATTTACCATCTTGCATCCCTTCTTTCAGCTACGGGGGAAAAAGATCCCCAGGCGCTGTGGAATATCAACATGAACGGTCTGATCAATGTTCTTGAAGCAGCGAGAGCTCAGGGTTGTTCGGTTTTTTATCCCAGTTCGATTGCAGTTTTCGGAGCGGAATCCCCAAAGGATAAAACACCTCAGGTTACAATAACCAGGCCCTCTACGATATATGGCATTTCAAAAGTAGCCGGGGAATTGCTCTGTGATTATTACCACATGAAATACGGCTTTGATATCCGCGGTTTAAGGTATCCCGGGATAATTTCCAACATTGCCTTACCCGGAGGAGGAACCACCGATTATGCTGTGCACATATTTTATGACGCCATTAAACATGGAAAACATACCTGCTTTCTAAAAGAAGATACCTTCCTTGATTTTATCTATATGCCCGATGCTCTGGAAGGAGCCGTCAAGTTGATGGAGGCCGATCCGGCTAAGCTGCGGCACCGTAATGCCTTTAATGTTACGGCCATGAGTATTACCCCTAAACAGCTTTGTGCTGAAATAAAAAAACACAGGCCGGAGTTTACCATTAACTATGAAATTGATCCGGTCAGGCAGGACATCGCCGACAGCTGGCCCAATTCAATTGATGATTCGGCTGCCCGGTCTGAATGGGGCTGGGATCCCGAATATAATCTTGAAAAGATGACCAAAGATATGCTTGATGTGCTTTCAGCAAGATTAAAGTAACCGTGCCGTTTGATGCAAAAACCGGTATTGATCAGGTGATCCCGGCCCGGACAATTAGGCTGATCGATATGCTGCGAAACAACTGTTTGCCAGGTTATGAAGGTAATGGATGAGGTTATTTATAAACGGCAACAATTAAGGAGGTTGTAGACATGTCCAAAAATATAACAGAGGAACTCCGGGAACAGCTTGAGGAGCAAAAAAAAGACGGGCTCTATAAAAGTGAGCGGGTTATCGTCAGTCCCCAGGAGTCAGAAATAAAAATTTCCTCCGGAGAAAAAGTACTTAACTTTTGTGCAAACAACTACCTCGGCTTATCAAACCATCCCGCTATAATCGAAGCGGCGCAGGAAACTATGAACCGGTGGGGTTATGGCCTTTCCTCGGTACGCTTTATATGCGGGACGCTTGAGATCCACAAGGAACTCGAACAAAAAGTGTCTGAATTCCTGCGGGTCGATGACACCCTTCTTTACGCTGCTTGCTTTGATGCCAATAGCGGTGTTTTCGAGCCCTTGTTCGGAGAAGAAAGCGCGATTATTTCAGATCAGTTAAACCACGCTTCGGTTATTGACGGTGTCAGGTTGTGTAAAGCGAAGCGTTATCGCTACCGTCATTCCGAAATGGATGAGCTGGAAGAATGCCTGAAGCAAAGCCAATCAGAAAAACACCGAATTATTGCCACCGACGGAGTTTTTTCCATGGACGGAGACCTGGCCAAGCTGCCGGAGATCTGTGATTTGGCCGAAAAGTATGATGCTTTGGTTTTGGTTGATGACAGTCATGCTACCGGTTACATCGGAAAAACCGGGCGGGGCACATTTGAACATTTTGGCCTGGAAGGAAAAATCGATCTAATCACCACCACTTTCGGCAAGTCTCTCGGCGGAGCCATGGGCGGCTGCACGGCAGGGCGTAAAGAAATCATTGAAATGCTTCGTCAAAAATCTAGGCCCTACCTTTTCTCCAACTCACTGGCTCCGGCTATTGTCGGCGGCACCTTGAAAGCGCTGGAACTACTTTTGCAATCAACGGAGCTGCAGGAAAAAGTGATGGATAATGCTAAATATTTTCGAAAGAAAATGATTGAGGCCGGGTTTACGATTGTGCCGGGCGAAACTGCTATCGTGCCGGTAATGCTTTACGACGAGCCAAGGGCCATGGAGATGGCGGATTTAATGCTCCGGGAAGGTATTTACGTTATCGGTTTTGTCTACCCTGTTGTTCCCAGGGGCAAAGCGCGCATCAGGGTTCAGCTTTCTGCCGCCCATGATAAAGAGCAGCTTGACCAGGCTATTTCAGCTTTTATCAAGGTCGGCAAAAAGCTTGCGGTTATCTGAAGAGACAGTGAGATGTAAGCTTGTTTCAGCCAAACAGTAAAGACCGAAAGTTTTATTTGAATTAGCGGTAGGCAGTGCAGGCCGAGTTGGCCTTAGCGCTATTACAGAAAGGATGATTTGGTGTCCCAAGATTTTGACCCCCTAAACTATCCGTATCCATCCCGCAGATCATTGGTTTATGCCCAAAATGGCATGGTTGCCACTTCTCAACCCCTGGCGGCGCAGGCCGGTTTGGAAGCAATTAAAAAAGGGGGAAACGCCATTGATGCGGCGGTGGCTGCGGCAGCCTGCCTGACAGTCACTGAGCCCACTTCCAACGGTATCGGGGGCGATGCCTTTGCCCTGGTTTGGGCCGGGGGGCTTTTGCATGGCCTTAATGCCAGCGGCCCTGCGCCGGCTTTACTATCGGCCCGGTCGCTTAAAGAAAAAGGCTACAGGGCAATGCCAGGATTGGGGTGGCCGCCTGTAACAGCTCCAGGGGCGCCGGCGGCCTGGGCGGAGCTTTCCCGGAAGTGGGGTAAAATCTCCCTTAAAGAAGCTTTCCGGCCGGCGATAGAGTATGCCCGCAAAGGTTTTCCGGTTTCCCCGGTGACTGCCCGGCTGTGGGGAGGGGCTGTGCAAAAATATCGGGAAGGCAGGGGAGAGGAATTTCAGAGCTGGTTTGACACCTTTGCGCCGGGCGGCAAAACTCCTGGTCCCGGGCAGGTCGTTCGTTTTCCCGACCATGCTTCAACTCTGAGTTCTATTGCGGAAAGTGAAGGGGCGTCATTTTACCGGGGCGAGCTTGCTGAAAAAATCGATTCTTTTTCCCGTAAACATGGCGGATTTATTAGAGGCGAAGATCTGGAAAACTTTAAACCTTTCTGGGTGGATCCGGTGAGTACAGACTACCGGGGTTACCGGTTATGGGAAATTCCCCCCAACGGCCAGGGGTTAGTAGCTTTAATCGCTTTAAATATTATAAAAGAACTGCAGCAGGATAAATGGCCTCAC
>SLRT01000048.1 GCA_007130825.1 Syntrophomonadaceae bacterium
AAGTGCTGCACATTTTTGGCAAGACTTTTTTGAGCGATCCCGCAAACGCCGATGTACACTATGTTTATAAGGGGTCATTTTGAAATCCAACTTTTATGGTACCGGCTTGTCCGGGTTAGGAGTTTTTATTGGAGTTTATTTACTTGTCGGTAAAAATTATGGAGGTAAATAAAAAATGAAATATTTTTACCAGGCAGTGAAAAAAATCTGCATATGCGCAAAAACTAAAAAAGTTTCCCGACAACTGCTCCCAATTACAAAGGCTGTTTTGCGTTAATGGTGCGGGCGAGAGGATTTGAACCTCCAAGGGATAACTCCCACTGGATCCTAAGTCCAGCGCGTCTGCCAATTCCGCCACGCCCGCATGTTTATCTCGTTTTTAATTATAATCCGTTTTTCTTTCTAGTTCAACCGTTCCGTAAAAATCTGAAATAAAAATGGAAGGTATTTAACATGCAGGCTGCTGTGATCAATAACTGTGCCGGTTATTGAGCGCCTGTTTTGCCTGAACTGAAGGTAAAAATGTAATTGAAGCGCTTTACCCGGGCCGGTTTTGAATTCTCAAACCGCTGGATTGACGTTATTTTTTAAGATTGTAAAGAATTTAGAGTTAATGCATAAAACCGGGATTTGCAGGCAGGAGTTCTTCTAATATTTACGAATATTCTAAGGTGAAGAAGGGGGGGTTACACTTTTGATCAAAACAGCTTTAGTATTAAAAGGAGAGCGCGGTATTTTACTGTTCAGACTTCTAAGGGAGTGCAGCGAAATAGATCTGGTCGGGATAGCTTGTCCGGATGGAAAAACAGGCTGGCTTACGGAAGTCGAATGGAAAAAATATTTTGTTACGACAAACCTGGATAAGATTACCGCCCTCCCGGAAATGGATACAGTGGTTGATGGAACCGGAGAATCGGAAGTCAGTGAGTATTTGAAAGAAAATCTGGGCAGTGGAGTTAGACTTGAACAGCTAACCTCGCGTTCGGTGCTAAATGCGCTTATCAATTCCCGTTAAAGCTTTTAGAAACACGCCTGGTCAAAGGTGAACTGCTGGCCATTTTGAATGCTGTTCAGGATGCGGTTGAGGTTGTTGATGCCGCGGGCGTTGTCTGCAGTTTTGATCAGCGGTGAAAGTGGAACCGGAAAAAGCCTTTTTGCCCGTGCCATTCATAATAACAGTTCCCGTAAAAAAAGGCCGTTAATTGTTATTGACTGTGCGGCTGTGCCCGATTCTCTGCAGGAAATTGAGCTTTTTGGCTGTGAGAAAGGGGCCATGCCGGGGATAATGCGCACCCGCCAGGGTAAAATGGAACAGCGGATGCTTAAACTGGTTTTAACAAGGTACGGAGAAACCCTGGAAGGCAAGAAAAAAGCGGCCCAGGCGTTGAACATATCGCTGGCCACCTTATATAACAAGTATAACAAGTTGAAAAAAATATAGCGACTGTAATAAATAGTGGATGGAGGAATAAATTTGAAACTATATGAACACATGGGGAAAGAACTTTTCGCTCGCTGCGGCATTCCGGTACCCCGCGGTAAACTGGTAGAAACAGTGGACCAGGCCGGAGAAGCTGCGGCGGAATTGGGTGAAGTGGTGATCAAGTCGCAGGTGCTGACCGGAAAAAGGGGCAAAGCAGGCGGGATAGCTTTTGTTTCGAACCCAGGTGAAGCAAAAAAAGAAGCGGCCCGTATTTTTGATCTGAAATTTGACGGCTTGACAACTGAAAAGCTGTTGGTGGAGGAAAAGATTCAGATTGAACAGGAACTGTACCTGGCTTTGACTATCGATGGCGCTGCCCGTCGTCCACTCGTGCTTGCTTCACTTGACGGCGGGATGGACGTGGAAGAAGTGGCCGAAGAGCGGATGATCAGGTGGCCGGTCGATAACACCATCGGTTTGCAGGATTACATGGTCAGGGAGATATGCCGCCGGATGGGGGTCACCGGCAGCTTGCAAAAAGAATTTGTTAAATTTATGCCTAAACTATACCGGATGTTTAGGGAAATGGATGCTGAACTGGCCGAAATCAATCCCCTGGCCTTGACTCCTGACGGGCTGATTGCCGCTGACGCCAAAGTGACCATTGATGATGATGCCCTTTACCGGCACCCACAGCTGCCGCGAATCACTGAAAAGACCGCACTGGAATTAAAAGCGGAAGAACTTGACCTGGCTTATGTTGAACTGGGGGGCGACATTGCGGTTATGGCTAACGGTGCCGGGATAACCATGGCCACCCTGGATATGGTCCAGCATTACGGCGGAGATCCGGCCAACTTTCTTGATTTCGGCGGGGGCGCGGATATTGACAAGACCACCCAGGCCCTGGAACTATTGCTCGCTACTGCTCCAAAGGTTCTTCTGATCAATATTTTCGGGGGCATAACCCGTTGTGACGTAGTGGCTGAAGCTTTTGTGCGGGTTAAAGAAAACAAGGGTATTGAACTGCCGGTTTCTTTTCGCCTGGTTGGAACAAATGAATCCGAAGGCCGGGCGGTTCTTGAAAAAGAAGGGATCAAAACCTTCAATTCCATGGATGAAGCAGTGCGTCATGCCGTCGGACTTACCGCTTGATCATGTCTTTTTTACGCTCAATTCTTAACCGGATTATTAATTAATTGTTTGTTGATTATAAACTGTTGGTTTATACTAAGAAAGGAGTCTGCAGAATGTCAGTATATATTAATCAAGACACCCGCGTCCTGGTCCAGGGTATTACCGGCAGACAGGGTTCTTTTCATACTGCTCAGATGCTTGCCTATGGAACAAAAATTGTTGGCGGTGTTTCACCCGGTAAGCGTGGTCAGGTTGTAGAAGGCGTGCCTGTATTTGATTCAACATTTGAAGCCCTGGAAAGTCATCCTGCTGATGCAAGCATTTTATTTATGCCTGCGCCCTTTGCCAAAGACGGCGCCCTGGAAGCGCTTGAGGCCGGTTTGAAAATAATTGTTTTGATCCCGGAAAGTATACCGTTGCATGATGCTATGGATATTATGGCCTATGCCCGCCAAAAAAATGCTGTTGTTGTCGGCCCCAACACTTTTGGGCTGGTCTCATCGGGCAGTTCGAAAATAGGGATTATGCCCGGCCGTTATTTTGTCCCCGGTCCGGTCGGAGTGGTTTCACGAAGCGGCACACTTTGTTATGAAATTGTCGGCAATTTAACCAACGACGGAATCGGTACGACGACTGTTGTCGGTCTCGGCGGCGACCGGGTGGTCGGTTTACATTTCGTTGATGTGCTTAAAAAATTCGAAGAAGATCCGGCTACCGAAACGGTTGTCCTGGTCGGCGAAATAGGGGGAAGCGCCGAAGAAGAAGCAGCCGCTTATATCTCCTCTTCGATGATAAAACCGGTTATCGCTTACCTGGCCGGCCGAAGCGCTCCTCCGGGTAAAAGAATGGGGCATGCCGGCGCGATTATTGAAAGAGGCAGAGGGACTTTTGAAAGTAAAGTGGAAGCGCTGTCTGAAGCGGGAGTAAAGGTAGCCGATCTTCCAACAGCTGTATCCCCATTAGTAAAAAATGCTCTGGACAAAACTTGAGCCGGCCGCTTCCGCCGCTATCACTGTCTGGCTATTTTTTAATCATTCATTGAGGTAAAAAGTTAAGAGAGGAGGACACGGGAAAAGTGAGTGATCAGAATAATCTAGACGAACTGCTTCGGGCTAAAGAGGCCTGGCAGGAGAAAGTGAATAAAGCGCTTGAAAAACAACCTGAACGAAAAGAGTTTAAACTTGATTCAGATCTTGAACTGGAGAAAGTCTATGATCCGCTGGACCTGGAAGATTTTGATTACTTAAGCCAATTGAGCTGGCCCGGGCAATATCCTTTCACCAGGGGTATACAACCGAACATGTACCGCGGCCGGCTTTGGACCATGCGTCAGTATGCCGGATTCGGCAGCGCTGAAGAAACAAATCAGCGGTTTCGCTACCTTCTTGCAGAGGGCCAAACCGGTATAAGTGTGGCTTTCGATTTACCCACCCAGATTGGTTATGATTCTGATCATCCCCTGGCCCGTGGTGAAGTGGGTAAAGTCGGGGTGGCTATTGATTCTTTGGTTGATATGGAAATCCTGATGAACCAGATTCCCCTTGATCAGGTCAGCACTTCGATGACGATCAATGCTCCGGCTGCTGTTTTGCTGGCCATGTACATGGCGGTAGCTGAAAAGCAGGGTATCCCCCTGGATAAAATCAAGGGTACTATTCAGAATGATATTCTCAAAGAATATGCAGCCCGCGGCACCTATATCTTTCCTCCGCGGGAGTCGATGCGCTTGGTGGTGGATATCTTTTCGTTTGCCGGCAAAGAAATACCGAACTGGAATACAATAAGCATCAGCGGCTATCATATCAGGGAAGCCGGTTCAACCGCTGTTCAGGAAGTGGCTTTTACTCTGAGCAATGCCATTGCCTACGTGGAAGCGGCCCGGGAAGCAGGCCTGGAAGTCGATCAGTTTGCTCCCCGCCTGTCCTTTTTTTTCAATGCTCATTCAAATTTTTTCGAAGAGGTGGCCAAGTTTAGGGCGGCCAGGAGGATCTGGGCCCACCTGATGAAAGAAAGGTTTGGAGCAAAAAATCCGCGTTCAATGATGCTGCGCTTTCATACCCAGACTGCGGGGTGCACCCTTACCGCTCAGCAGCCAGATGTCAACCTGGTGCGGGTTGCTTTTCAGGCTTTAAGCGCAGTTTTAGGAGGAACCCAGTCTTTGCATACAAACTCGCGAGATGAAGCCCTGGCTTTACCCAGTGAACAGTCTGTTTTACTGGCGCTGCGCACTCAGCAGGTTATCGGTCACGAAATTGGCGTGACCGACACGGCCGATCCCCTGGGCGGTTCTTACTTTATCGAAAGTTTAACCGACCATATTGAAGAAGAAGCGCTTCGCTACATCGACCGTATAGACGAAATTGGCGGAGCGGTCGCGGCGATTGAAAACGGCTTTATCCAGCAGGAGATCCATTCCAGCGCGTACCGTTATCAGAAAGAAGTGGAAGCATACAAGCGTACAGTGGTTGGAGTTAACCGTTTTACTGACAGTGGCGAACAGTCGATCGATTTGCTTAAAATGGATCCGGCAACCAGCCGGAGGCAGAACGAACGGATAAAAGAAATTCGTTTAAGCCGCAGCCAGGGCGCGGTTAACTCTGCCCTGCAGGATTTGCGAAAAGCGGCCAATGGAAAAGACAACCTGATGCCTTATATCTTAACGGCTGTGAAAGCTTATGCTACTTTGGGTGAAATCTGCGGCGTTTTAAGAGAGGTTTTCGGCGAGCATCAGCAGCAAAATATTTTTTAGTTAATTATCATGTCCTTAATCCTGAAGTGCTGCGCATTTTTGGCAGGACTTTTCTGAGTGATCCCGCAAACGCTTATGTACACTGCGTTTAGCAGGGGGCATTTTCAAACTCAACTTTGATGGTAGCGGCTTGTCCAGGTCAGGTTAAGTGAGTTTTGCCAAGAAATTGTTCAGATAAAGGAGGAATAGACTGATGGCCGATAAACCGTTGCGGGTGCTTGTCGGTAAGATTGGTCTCGATGGCCATGACCGCGGGGCTAAAGTAGTAGCCCAGGCTCTGCGTGATGCCGGTATGGAAGTAATCTATACCGGACTGAGACAAACCCCGGAGCAAATTGTGGAGACAGCGCTTCAGGAAGATGTCCAGGTAATCGGTTTGAGTATCCTTTCCGGGGCGCACATTCAGCTTATACCGGCTGTATTGGAAATGCTGCGCGAGCAGGAAAGCCATGATATAATTGTCATTGTTGGCGGCATAATTCCAAAAGAAGATATAGGATACCTGAAAGAAAACGGGGTGGCGGGAGTGTTTTCTCCCGGATCTACAACTGAACAGATTGTCAGTTTTATCAAACAGAGATTTAAAGAGAAAAAGTAAGACAGGAGAGTTGGTTTTGTTTGAGAAAATAGATCATATCGGTATCGCTGTTAAGGATCTGGAAAAAGCAATCAGTTTTTACCGGGATCAGATTGGCCTGGAATTTAAAGGTATTGAGGAGGTTGATGAACAGAAAGTAAAAGTCGCTTTTTTCCCGGTCAGAGAGAGCAACCTGGAGCTTCTTGAATCGACTGATCCCTCCGGTCCGGTGAGTAAATTTATTGAGAAAAAGGGTGAAGGTTTCCATCATCTTTCTTTCCGCGTATCCGATCTCGAAGCTGCTTTGCAGCAGCTTAAAGATCAGGGAGTAGAATTGATCGATGAAAAGCCCCGTTACGGGGCCGGGGGGGCTAAAGTCGCCTTTTTGCATCCCAGGTCGACCGGAGGAATTTTGATCGAGCTATGTCAGCATTAAACATGAGAAATAATTTTGCAGAAAGCGGTGATAACAGTGGATGATAAACTGAAACATCTTGAAGAAAGACGACGCCGTACTCAGGCTGGCGGAGGCGAGAAGCGGATCGAAGACCAGCATAAAAAAGGTAAATTGACTGCCCGGGAAAGGCTGGGCAGGTTGCTGGATGAAGACAGTTTTGTCGAGTTGGGCACTTTTACCCAGACCGGCCTTGAAGATGCCAGCAGCCTTGATTTTCCGAACCCGGGCGAAGGCGTAGTGACCGGCTATGGAACCGTTGGCGGACGCCTTATTTATGTTTATGCCCAGGATTTTACCGTGGCCGGCGGGTCGCTCAGCGAGGTGCACGCCAATAAAATTTGCAGGGTCCTTGACCTGGCTGCCCGTAACGGGAATCCTGTTATCGGTTTAAACGACTCCGGCGGGGCCCGAATCCAGGAAGGCGTATATGCGCTAAACGGTTACGGCTCCATTTTTTACCGCAACACCCTTTGTTCAGGAGTTATTCCCCAGATATCAGTTATTATGGGACCGTGCGCCGGGGGAGCTGTTTATTCTCCGGCCATTAAAGACTTTGTTTTTATGGTAGATAAAACCAGCAACATGTTTATTACCGGGCCGCAGGTGATCGAAGCGGTTACCGGTGAGAAAGTAACCCCGGAAGAACTGGGCGGGGCAGCCACCCATAATGAGACCAGTGGAGTGGCTCATTTCTTCGCCGAAGACGAAGATGATTGCTTCCGGCAGATCCGGGAGCTGATTAATTACCTGCCTTCTAATAATATCGATGATCCACCCTCCTCTGAACCCCTGGAACCGGAACTGAACCAGGAGGAACTGGTTAAAATCATGCCGGATAACCCGAATCGTTCTTATGACGTCCGTGAAGTGATTAAAAGGATAGTGGACGGCAGTACGCTAATGGAGGTCCACAAGGGTTATGCTCCGAATGCGATGGTCGGGTTTGCCCGCATTAAAGGGCAGGCGGTTGGTATTATCGCCAACCAGCCGCAGTTTAAATCCGGCTGCCTGGATGTTAATTCATCAGATAAGATTGCCCGCTTTGTCCGTTTTTGCGATAGCTTTAACTTTCCCATGGTTACTTTTGTCGATGTTCCGGGCTATCTCCCCGGAGTTGAGCAGGAATGGGGCGGAGTGATACGGCACGGGGCCAAGGTCCTTTATGCATATTCGGAGGCAACAGTGCCGCAAATATCGATTATTTTGCGCAAAGCCTACGGAGGGGCCTATATTGCCATGAACTCGCGTTCACTGGGTGCCGATCTTTGCCTGGCCTGGCCCACGGCTGAAATCGCTGTTATGGGCCCTGAAGGAGCGGTTAGCATCGTTAACAGGAAAGAATTGGAAGAAGCTGAAGACCAGAACAAGAAACGCCAGGAACTGGTTGACAGCTATCGCTACAAGTATGCCAACCCGTACATTGCTGCCGCACGGGGCTGGATCGATGAAGTGATCGATCCCAGGGAGACCCGGGCATTTATTATCCGTGGCCTGCAAATGGTTGATAAAAAACGGGAACAGCGCCTGATGCGTAAACATGGCAATATTCCGCTGTAATTATTTGTTTACCCCTTGACTTTTTTTCAGGGTGTGTTACACTTTACGAAAATATTATAAAGTCCGTGATGGGGAGAGTACCCGTTTTGTGGCGGTAAAAGCGAGCCGGAGTTGGTGAAAGTCCGGACCTTAAGCAAGCGGTGAAGCGCACCCCGGAGACGGCGGCTGAAGCCGGTTATAGACCGGTGAGTAGGCTGTCCCGGTTTTATACCGTTATCAAGGCCGTTTTTAATGAAAGCGGCAGGAGAGGATCGGCTTAATTTTCGCCGATCAATAAAGGTGGTACCGCGAACCTCTCGTCCTTTACTGGGCGAGGGGTTTTTGTTTTTAAAGGAGGAATGATCGTGACCAAAGTGGCCGTATTAGGAGCTACCGGTTACACCGGGATTGAACTGGTCCGTTTGCTTGATGCGCACCCGGGAGTTGAGCTGGTTTTTTTAAGCTCTGAAAGCTATGCCGGTAAAAGCTTAAGTGATGTCCATCCTCAATTCCGGGGCCATGTTGACCTGACCCTTAACAAAATGCAAATCGAGGATATTCCCCGGGATGTTGACCTGGTATTTTGCGCCCTGCCCCACGGACACTCTGCAGGCACAGTGTCCGGGTTGCTGCACAAAGACTTCAGGGTTATTGATTTAAGCGCAGATTTCAGGCTTAAGCACGCCATGTTATATAAAGAATGGTATGATCTCGACCATCCGGAACCTTCTCTTCTCAAAGAAGCTGTTTACGGTTTGCCCGAGTGCGGCAATGATGACATTAAAAAGGCAAAGCTGATTGCTAATCCGGGATGTTACCCGACCAGTATTATCCTCGCCCTGGCCCCGCTGCTTAAAGAGCAGCTGGTTGCCTCAGACGGCTTGATAATCGATGCTAAATCCGGCGTGTCCGGGGCCGGGCGCACGCCCAAACAGGCTTTTCACTTCCCCGAATGCACTGAAAATTTTAAGGCTTACCGGGTGGCTTCCCATCAGCATACTCCTGAAATTGAACAGGAACTGGGCCGGTTGGCCGGCATGGAGGTAAAGATCACCTTTATTCCGCACCTTGTTTCGATGATTCGCGGTATCCTGAGCACAATTTATCTTCAACCGGTCACGGGGAAAACTGAGGAGGAACTGCGGGCCTTGTTCAGCATCTTTTACGGGAAGAACCCCTTTGTCAGGATCTTGGAACCTCCGGATTTGCCTGAAACCCGCTTTGTCCGCGGCAGCAATTACTGTGACATCGCCCTGAAAATGGACCAGAGAACTAACCGCCTGATTGTCATTTCAGTTATCGATAACCTGGTCAAGGGAGCAGCCGGACAGGCGGTGCAAAATATGAACATCATGCTCGACCTGCCCGAAGGTACAGGCCTTGGCCAACTGCCCCTTTAGGAATCGGTGCAAAAGATGGAGAGGAGGTTCCCGATGGAAAAAAAGAGCAAGTGGATTAAACTAAAAAACAGGGGAGTAACGGCTGTAAACGGATTTAAGTCTTCAGGTATTTCTTCCGGGTTGAAGAAAGGGAAAAAAGATCTTGCCGTTATCTATAGCGAACATGATGCGCAGGCGGCAGGGGTGTTTACGCGCAACCTGGTTCAGGCAGCACCGGTGCATCTTTGTAAATCTCACCTGGAAAACCCGATCCGGCTTTTGGTCGTTAACAGCGGCAATGCCAACGCCTGTACCGGCGAAGAAGGCATGCAAAACACCGTCGAAATGGCTGAACAAGCAGCTGCCGGTTTAAATCTCGAAGCCCGGCAGGTGATGGTTTCTTCGACCGGGGTGATCGGGGAGCAGTTACCGATGGAAAAAATCAATAACGGGATCAATAAAGCGCTGGCCGGGTTAAATCGCGGTCCCGGGGCTGACATCGCTGCTGCTGAAGCGATCCTGACCACTGATACGAAGATCAAGCAGGTCGCATACCGCTGCAGCACGCTGGACGGTGATTTTCACCTGGCCGGAATTGCTAAGGGCTCCGGAATGATTTGCCCGAATATGGCCACAATGCTGGCCTTTCTGGTTACCGACGTTAGAATTGAACGAGAGCTTTTGCAAAAGCTCTTTAATGAAGCAGTGAACAGTTCGTTTAATGTCATTACTGTTGACGGAGAAACATCGACTAACGATACCGCCCTGATCCTGGCAAACGGAGCGGCGGAAGGAGTAGAAATTACAGCGGAGGGCCATGGCTTTGACAGCTTTAAAGGCTTGCTTAACCTGGTCTGCCGGGAACTGGGCTGCAGCATTGTTGAAGACGGTGAGGGCTTGACCAAGGTGATTACCCTGACCATAAAAGGAGCGGCTGATCAAGAAAGCGCCAGGATTTTATCCCGTTCTGTTCTTAATTCACCCCTGGTGAAAACCGCTTTTTATGGCGAAGATGCCAACTGGGGCCGTATAGTTGTTGCCCTCGGTTATGCCGGCGTCGACTTGGATCCCGACCGGCTTGATATTTTTATCGGACCTTACCAGGTGGCCGCCAACGGCGGATCGGTCCCCTTCAGCGAAGCAGAAATGAAAAAAATACTACAAAAGCGTGATGTGTCCATATTAATTGATCTTAAGCAAGGTTTTGCAGAATTAACAGCCTGGGGAACAGATATGAGCCATCAATATATCACCATCAACAGCGACTACCGTTCTTAGCAGAAAGCGGGTGTATAAAATTAATCGGGAAGTTTTACGCAATATATCCAAGGCGGAAGTGCTAATCGAAGCCCTTCCCTATATGCGGGCATTTACCGGGAAATATTTTGTGGTTAAATACGGCGGACAGGCTATGGTTAACCGGGAACTGATGGAAGCGGTGATTGTCGACCTGGTTTTACTGAAATATATCGGTGTCAAGCCGGTCCTGGTGCACGGCGGCGGTAAAGAGGTTACCGAGGTTATGGAAAGAATGGGTAAAAAGCCGCGCTTTGTAAACGGTTTGCGAGTGACCGACGATGAAACTATGGAAATTGTCGAAATGGTATTGATGGGCAAGGTTAATCAGCAGATTGTCAGTTTGTTTAACAAGCAGGGGGGCAAGGCAGTCGGGTTTAGCGGCCGGGATGCGGAAATACTCCAGGCCCGGCGGTTGGATCAGCAGAAAATAAATGGCGATCCCGAGGGTGAAACTGTTGATCTGGGCCGGGTCGGGGAAATTATTCAAATCGACCCCGCCTTAATTCATACCGTCAGCGATAACGGCTACATACCGGTACTATCTTCTATTGGGGCCGGGATAAACGGAGAAAGCCTTAACATCAATGCCGATCATGTGGCCGGTGAACTGGCAGTGGCTTTGAAAGCGGAAAAACTTATCGTTTTGACCGATGTCGATGGCATCTATCATCTCCGGGAGGGTAAACAGCAATTTATATCTTCCGTAAACCAAAAGGAGATAAGGGCTATGATTATGAACGGCGAGATCAGCGGCGGGATGATTCCAAAGGTGGAATCTTGTTTGATGGCCCTGGACGGTGGCGTGCGCCGGACGCATATTGTCGACGGCAGGGTGCCCCATTCCATGATTTTGGAGATTTTCACCGATGCTGGTATCGGGACCATGGTTAAACAGTAAAGATGGAAAGTGAGGTAAAAAATAATGGCAAAAATTCAGGACATGGAAGCCCGGTACATTATCAATACTTATAACCGCAAACCGGATGAAACGCCCTGCCTGGTCCGGGGACAGGGATCCTGGGTCTGGGATGAAAGCGGTAAAAAATACCTTGATTTTTTAAGCGGGTTGGCGGTTAACGCAGTCGGGCATTGCCATCCGGATGTAGTGGAAGCTATTCGTGAACAGGCCGGGCTCTTAATCCACACCTCGAATCTTTATTACAGTGAACCGCAGGGTAAGCTGGCCAGGCTGTTGGTTGAAAGCACAATGCCCGGGGGCAAAGTGTTTTTCTCCAACAGCGGGGCAGAAGCTAATGAGGCGGCAATCAAGCTGGCCCGTAAATACAATGCGGATCGCTATAAAGTTATCACCGCTTACGATTCATTTCACGGGCGGACCATGGCTACACTTACAGCTACCGGACAACCAAAATACCAGGAAGCTTTTAAACCCCTTGTTGAAGGTTTTTCCTATGCCCGTTTCAATGACCTGGATTCATTTTCTGCATTAATCGATGAACAAACAGCAGCGGTGATGATTGAACCAATCCAGGGAGAAGGCGGCGTTCACGTTGCCGAAGAATCATTTATCAAGGGGCTGAGAGAGCTCTGTGACCGCGCCGGTGTCCTGCTCATATTTGATGAAGTGCAGTGCGGTATGGGCCGGAGCGGAACTTTATGGGCTTATGAGAACTGGGGAGTCAGGCCTGACCTGCTTACTGCGGCCAAGGGTCTGGGCGGCGGTTTGCCGATCGGTGTTCTGCTGGCCGGGGAGTTCCTTGCCGGTGTTTTGCAGCCCGGAGACCATGCCTCCACATTTGGCGGCAATCCGGTTGTTTGCAGCGCTGCGCTGGCGGTATTAAACATCCTGAAAAAAGACGGCTTTTTGGAAGAAGTTCGCAATAAAGGCTCAATCATCAAAACAGGGCTGGAAAATATGAAATCTGTTTACCCCGATCAAATCAAAGAAATCAGGGGGATGGGCCTGATTTGCGCCGTAGAGTTTAAGAAGCCTGTCGCCAAAAATATTTTGGAAAAATGCACTGCTGCAGGATTGCTGATCAATGCCATCGGTGAAAATATTATGCGTTTTTTACCCCCGCTGACCGTCACCAACAGTGAGATTTCAGAAGGCCTGGAGATCATTAATCGGGCTTTAAAGGAAGGCGGCTAAAAGCTAAAGTTCGCTATGGATTAAAGCAGTTTTTACTTAAAATTATAGATTATCAATTGATTGGAGGAAGTTAGTATGGCCAAAGAAAAAGTAGTTCTTGCTTATTCAGGAGGGCTGGATACCTCGGTAATCGTTAAGTGGCTCCGGGAAAAATACGATTACGAGATTGTGGCCGTGACCGCAGATGTGGGCCAGGGAGAAACTGAATTAACCGGTCTTGAAGAGAAAGCGATCAATTCCGGCGCTGCCCAGGTTTTTGTTGAAGATATTCGCGAAGAACTGGTTACAGATTATATCTTTCCCATGGTCCAGTCGGGCGCTGTTTATGAGGGCAAATACCTGCTTGGGACAGCCATCGCCCGGCCGGTTATTGGTAAAAGGCTGGTGGAGATAGCGGAAAAAGTCGGAGCCGGCGCTATTGCTCATGGAGCAACCGGAAAGGGCAATGATCAGGTTCGCTTCGAATTTGCGATCAAAGCTTTAAACCCTTACTTGAAGATAATTGCGCCCTGGCGGGAATGGGAATTTAAATCGCGGAGCGACTGTATCGAGTACGCCCGTGAAAAAAGTATTCCTATCCCGGTTACGGCCGAAAAACCATACAGTATTGACCGGAATTTGTGGCATATCAGCTTCGAGGGCGGTATTTTGGAAGATCCGGCCCGGGAACCTGATGGCGGTATGTTCCGGTTGACCTGCGATCCGCTGGATGCGCCGGATCAGCCGGAGGAAATTTCGATCAGCTGGGAAAAGGGGATTCCTTGTGCCATAAATGATAAAGAGCTTGCTCCCCTGGAACTGGTTATGGAATTGAACCGCATTGCCGGAAAACACGGTATCGGCCGCATCGACCTGGTGGAAAATCGCCTGTTGGGCATGAAGTCACGCGGTGTTTACGAAACTCCGGGAGGGACCATCCTGGCCTTTGCTCATCGTGAATTGGAACATTATACCCTGGACCGGGAGACTTTACACTACAAAGAAGCAGTTGCTCTGAAATATGCCGAGCTGATTTATTATGGTCTCTGGTTTACGCCCCTGCGCGAGGCACTGGACGCTTTTATCCGCACTACCCAGGAAACTGTCAGCGGAAAGATCAAGCTGAAGCTTTACAAAGGAAACATAGTTGTAGGCGGAAGAGAATCACAGCATACTTTATATCACCAGGGTATGGCTACTTTTGAGGCCGATGAGCTATTTGATCAGAAAGACGCTGAAGGTTTTATCAATCTTTACGGGCTGCCGCTGACTATTAAGGGGATGATGAACCGGAAAAGCAGGCAGGGGCATGAGCAGGAGGTGGCAAAAAACTGAAAAAACCATGGCAAGGACGTTTCATAAAAGATACAGACGGAGCGGTGCTGCATTTTACTGCATCTCTTCCTTTTGACCGGCGCCTGGCGCTTTGCGACATCAGGGGCAGCATCGCCCACGTGGAGATGCTCGCTTCTCGGGCGATTATTTCTGCTGAGGAGGCGGAATTAATCATTGGCGGGTTGGAAGAGATCAGGGAAGAGGTTGAAAATGACCGCTTTCCGTATGATCTTGATTTTGAAGATATTCATATGAACATCGAAAAAAGGCTTACCGAAAAAATTGGCCCGCCCGGCGGCAAACTGCATGCCGCCCGCAGCCGCAACGACCAGGTCGCCCTTGACACTCACCTCTACATGAAGGAAGAGATCAAGTTAATCGATCATTTCTTAAAACAGCTCCAGGAAACCATCCTCGATTTGGCCGATCGTTTTGTAGATGTGCTCATTCCCGGCTATACTCACCTGCAGCGCGCTCAACCGGTTATGCTATCCCATCACCTGTTAACCTATTTCTGGATGCTCAAACGCGATCGGGAGCGCCTTGCAGGAGCATTAGAGCGCAGTGATCTGATGCCCCTGGGCGCCGGTGCGCTTGCCGGGACCAGCTTTGATATCGATCGCGACCAGGTGGCCGGTAAACTGGGCTTTAGCAGGCTTTATGAAAACAGCATCGATGCTGTGAGCGACCGGGATTACATCATTGAATTTTTGTCAGTTTCTGCTGTTTTGATGATGCACCTCAGCCGCTTGTGTGAAGAATTGATTATGTGGTCTTCGGCTGAATTTGGTTTTATCGAACTCGACGATGCTTATACTACCGGCAGCAGCATGATGCCCCAAAAAAAGAACCCCGATCTGGCCGAATTGGTCCGGGGTAAGACCGGACGGGTATATGGCAGCCTGTTTTCAATGCTGACTGTGATGAAAGGCCTGCCCCTGGCTTATAACAAGGATATGCAGGAAGATAAAGAGGGTCTTTTTGATACGGTGGACACTTTAAAAGGTTTGCTCCCGCTTTTATCAGAAATGCTCGAAACCATGAGCATAGATCGCCCCCGCCTGAAGGAAGCGATCGATGATGATTATTTATGCGCTACCGACCTGGCCGATTACCTGGTGCGGCAGGGGGCAAGCTTCCGGGATGCTCATCATGCCATAGGAAAATTTATAGCTTTTTGCCGCCGGGAAGGAATTCGTTTGCGTGAACTTGATGCTGAAAAACGCCGCCAGTTTCATCCTGCCCTGGCTGGTGAGATCTCTGCTTTGCTTGATCCGGTAAAAGTGGTTGAGGTCCGCCGCAGCCGCGGCGGCACAGCGCCGTCAGCGGTAAAAAAGCAGCTGCAGATTGCTCGCAACCTGATAAGCGAACAGGAAAAATGATAGCAAGACGATCGTAAATCATTTGACCCCAACAGCAGGTTCGATTTGACAATTAATGTTTTTTCACCCTATAATCCCCTTAAAAGCAAATATTGCGGGCACGGTATAATGTGTCCTTATTGTTATGCACAAGGAGTATAATTATGCAGCAGCTGCGGCAGGTTCTATCGCAAATTGACGGTAAGGGTTATAAAGCCTACAAAAAATTGCAGGGGAAGTGTTTTTACTATCCCGATTTTGAACTAAAGTTTTATTATGTGCAGGGTGACCCCTTTGCCGCTCCATCCCAATTAGCGGTACGGATTCCGCAAAAAACCGCGGGCTTCCCCCGGGAGACTTACCAGCCTAAAACCAGGGCAATTGCCCTGGCGGATTATTTGAGCCGGATTTTTTACAGTTATATCGGCAAGATTTCGAGCGGCAGGCGTGGCAGCGGAAAAAGCGGTGATTTTCGCCTGGACCGCCCCGGTCAGGAGGTGTTGGAGCGCAGCAGTGTAGTGGTTAACGAAGATTTTGTGGAAGCCCGCATTTTTGCGGGTATGCCGGCTGCCGGCCGCCGTATTTTAGGCCAGGAAGCGGCGCAGATGCTGCTGGAAGAACTCCCGGAATTAGTTAAGCGCAGCCTGCTTTTTGCCAACCTTTCCTCTAACCGGTTGCTTAACCACGTGTATACGGTGGAAGATCAGGAAGCGCTCAGGAAACAACTTCTGCCTAAGGATCTGATTGCTTTTGTGGCCGATGGTTCTATTTTGCCGCGGCGCAGTGGAGTGGACCAGAAGCCTCTTGCTCCCGACAAAGCAGTAGCTTTCCAGGCTCCGCCTGAACTGGCGGTTGAACTGGATCGCCCCCATGCCGGAAGAGTGCGCGGCATGGGGATACCGGCGGGAGTTACCCTTATTGTCGGCGGCGGGTATCATGGTAAATCGACCCTGTTGCGGGCTTTAGAACGTGGTGTATACAACCATATTTCCGGAGATGGCCGCGAGGGAGTTGTAACCCATTCCACCGCATTCAAAATACGAGCCGAAGACGGCCGCCGGGTGGAGAAAGTGAATATTAATCCTTTTATCAACAACCTTCCCTTTGGACAGGATACCCGCTCTTTTTCTTCTGAGGAAGCCAGCGGCAGCACATCTCAGGCTGCAAACATCGTCGAGGCCCTGGAGGCGGGAACGCAGGTGTTGTTGATGGACGAAGATACTTCCGCTACCAATTTTATGATCCGTGATATGCGTATGCAGTTGCTGGTGGCCAAAGATCAGGAACCAATCACCCCCTTTATCGATAAGGTCCAACAACTTTATCGGGAACTGGGAGTTTCGAGTGTTGTGGTTATCGGCGGGGCAGGGGACTATTTTGATGTCGCTGACACAGTGCTGATGATGGAGGCATACCGTCCCCGGGAAGTTACTGCCGAGGCAAAGGAGATTGCCTGCCGGTATCCCAATAACCGCAACCCGGAGGGAGGAGATGCTTTCGGAGAACTGCAGGATCGCGTTCCCCAGCCGGAAAGTATTAACCCTTCAAAAGGGCGGAAAGTTAAAATAAAAGCGCGGGGCGAGGAGGAGTTGCAGTTCGGGCACGAAGAGATTGATCTGCATTGCCTGGAGCAGATTGTGGATCCCGGTCAAACCCGGGCCATAGGTGAACTGATCTTTTTTGCTTTAAAAGAAAAACACATTGACGGAAAAAATTCTTTGAAAGAAATAGTCGATCTGCTTGGAAGTTTGCTTGATAAAAACGGGTTGGAGATGGCCTCCCCAAATCCAAAGCAGCCACGGGGTGATTATGTCCGGCCCCGCTCGCTGGAAATAGCCGCCGCTCTTAACCGTCTGCGCACCCTGGCCGTTAAAATTAATAAATCAGGAAATATCCTTTAGCCAGGTCGAGAGTAGAGAAAAGCCGGTCTAATTGGGAAAGGGTTCTCACTCCTTTTGTTTCAAGTTCGGGCAGCAGCTTTAGAAAAAGCGAGGCGGTGATTCGGGCATCAGAAAGTACGTCATGCCTTCCGGTTTGGAAAAGTGCCCGGTTAATTTAAGCTAATACACCTTGAATTAATTGCAGCATTGCTGATTAAAAAACTTGCTTAAAGTGTAAACAAAGTATATACTTAACTTAGGGGTGATGGCAATGTATACGAGGGTGCAAAAGTGGGGTAACAGTAAGGCTGTACGTTTGCCCAAATATATTACGGAGGAAGCAGGTATTAAAGAAAATGACCGGGTTGAACTTTATGTTCATGAGGGTAATATCGTAATAACTCCCAGGAAAAAACATGTAAAACTTGAAGATAGGGTGGCCGAATTCGAGGGCCAATACAGGCCGGGTGAATGGGAGACCGGAAAACCTGAAGGAGACGAAATATGGTAGCAAAGTATACACCTGAACAAGGAGATATTATTTTAATGAATTTTAATACACAGTCAGGACATGAACAAAAAGGCCAGCGGCCAGCCCTGGTAGTAAGCAACCGGGTTTTTAATAAATTAACCAACCTGGTCCTGGTCTGTCCGATTACTCAAACAGAAAGAGGTTTTCCTTTGCATGTGGCCCTTGGTACTGGCATTGAAACCAGGGGCTTTGTGATTTGCGAGCAGGTAAAGTCTCTCGATTTGGTAGCCAGGGAAGCCCGGTTTGTCGAGAAGGCGCCGGTAGAGGTGAGAGAGCAGGTTTTCGATATATTATACGGCATGATCGAAGAGGTTGGCTCATAGCTATAAAGGAAATATGC
>SLRT01000029.1 GCA_007130825.1 Syntrophomonadaceae bacterium
ATATTGTTCTGTGTTGGGAACAGTTATCTCTTTTGCTTTAATTCTGATAAATTCCGGATCGCTCATAAAGCGCTGAGCCAGGTCTTTAATTGGCTGCGGCATTGTAGCTGAAAAAAGCATAGTTTGACGTTTGTTCGGCACTTCGGATAATATGTTTTCTATATCTTCCCGGAAACCCATATTTAGCATTTCATCGGCTTCATCAAGAACTACTGTTTCAAGATGCTGCAGGCGGATTAATTTTCTGCGCATATGATCCATCAGTCTGCCGGGAGTGGCGACGATAATCTGCGGCTTATTCTTCAGCGCTTTAATCTGTCTCTGAATGTCCTGCCCTCCATAAACGGGCAAGGCTCTGATTTTCTTATATTGGCCAAGCGTATTTATTTCTTCAGCCACCTGGATGGCCAGTTCCCTGGTCGGGGTTATAATCAGCCCATGAATGTTGTTTTGCTCCGGCGAGCATTTTTCAATGATCGGAATGCCAAAAGCGGCTGTTTTCCCGGTGCCGGTCTGAGCCTGCCCGATAAGATCATTGCCTTTTATTGCAAGTGGTATGGCCAACTCCTGAATGGAGGTGGTTTCTTCAAACCCCATTGAGGCGGTTGCTCTAATGACTGATTCACTCAGTCCAAACTCATAAAATGTTGCCATCTAAAAATATATTTCCTCTCATCTGACTTATTTGTTTAATTTGGTAATGTTTAATTAAAATAAGGGCATTCCCTATCTAGTAAGAGAATGCCCTTAAACTGGTCTTGTTATCCTGATTTATAGAGCGACAACGTTTGCTGCTTGTGCGCCCCGGTTGCCTTCGACAACTTCAAATTCTACAGATTGACCTTCATCAAGTGTCTTAAATCCTTCGGACTGGATAGCGGAAAAGTGTACGAAAACATCTCCACCTTCTTCTGTCTCGATAAAACCGTAACCTTTGTCTGGATTAAACCATTTTACTTTACCTTGCATGTACTTAATTCTCCTTCGCTTAAATATTAATCAAAAAGAGGAACTTCGTCAAACACCTTTCCTCTTCCCAAGCAAAGGACTAAAGATAGTTTGCGTTATTCTCATCTTTTTAACACTGCATCAAACTATAACACGTTTAAATAAAGAATGCAAGAAAAAAATATTCAATTCTATATAGAGAAGAACAGGTAACATGTGCCGGCAAAATCTTGTGGCTGCAAACAAACTGTAATTAAGCAGAATACCGCAATCATTTTAAACTTATTTGTTTAATGGAGGAAGTCAGCTCAAGTTAGCTCCAGGGCCTTGTTGGGGCAAGCCTTAATACATTCCATGCAACCTTTGCAGACAGGGGTATAGATCATTGGCTTGCCGTAAGGTTCTTCCTGTGCTAGAATATTCAGTGGGCATGCCTTAACAGCGGCGCATATCCCGTTATTGCATTGTTGCGGCTGACATTTATTATAATCAAGCATTAACATTCTTGGCACAATGCTCATCCTTTGCAGCAGAAATTGTTTAAAAGCAAAAATACATTGATATATTATAATATAACTATAATTAAATAATAAGATAATTATTTATTCCTGTCAACCATATAAAATGCCGGTTATATTTCCAGCCTCTAAATAACCCCTGGGCCATAAGGCAGTCAATAACATAAAGTTCCCGGGTCATAAAGTTCCCGGGTAAGGATAATTGTCAGGATTAATACCAGTAAAGGGAATCGACTTTGAACCACGAATATTTAACCATCACTATTTTTTGGGGGAGGGACGACCGTGGCACAAGCAATGCAGGTTTGCTTTGAGGTCGGACAACTAAAAAAGGTTTTGTTGCACCGGCCCGGGCAGGAACTTGAAAATTTAACACCCCGCTACCTGGAGGATCTGCTGTTTGATGAAATTCCGTGGCTGGCCCAGGCTCAAAGAGAACATGACGGATTTGCACGGGTGTTGCAAGAAAACGGTGCTGAAGTTTACTATGTGACTAATTTATTAACAGATATTGTAAAAGATCCGGAAATAAAAAGTGAGCTGCTCAAAAAGCACCTTAAAGCAAGTCCCCTGATTGAGACCGAGGTCTTAGATACTATTTATAATTATATGAATGAAATGGCCCCTGAACAACTTGTTGCCACTCTTATAGCCGGATTTCCCAAGAAAGAAATCCAGCACTTAAAAAAACATCGCACATTAAGCGATTTGACATTGGACAGCTACCCTTTCTACCTCGCTCCTTTGCCGAACATGTATTTTACAAGAGATCACGGGACAATGATCGGCGGTAAACTGCAGATAAGCAGTATGTTTAACCCCGCCCGCAGGCTGGAAACAATCTTTTTGCGTTTTATCCAAAAATACCATCCCTTGTTTAAAGATGTCGAACTCGCATTTCATGAAGAGATCCCATACGGTATCGAAGGTGGAGATGTCCTTGTTTTAAATCCAGAAACCCTGGTTATTGGCTTAAGCGAACGGACTACAGAAGAAGCTATTGAATGGGTGGCTCACAAATACCTGGTTGAAAAAGAACTGGTTAAGCAAATCGTTGTCATTCAGGTTCCTTCCAGGAGAGCTTATATGCATCTTGATACGGTATTTACCATGGTTGACAGTGATAAGTTCTTAATGTATCCGGGAATTAAAGAGGCCGTGACTACTTACTGGTTGGAGAAAGGTAATGACAATCGGGTGTCGGCCAGCAACGGTTACAGTCTGCACGGGGCTTTACGCAAAGCATTGAACCAAACGCAGGTAGAAATAATTTATTCCGGGGCAAACGATGAGATAACGGCAGCAAGAGAACAGTGGGGTGACAGCACCAACACTCTGGCCGTTAAACCCGGCACAGTTATTTGTTACGAGCGTAATGAAGCGACTAACGAAACATTAAGCCGGCACGGCATAGATGTTATTGAAATTGATGGTTCCGAGCTTGTTCGTGGACGGGGTGGACCAAGATGTATGAGCATGCCCCTTGATAGAGAAAAATATTAAAAGATACTGGAGGGAAACAGGTGGAAAGAGAACTCTCTTTGGAATTTGTTCGCGTTACGGAAGCAGCGGCACTTGCCTCAGGGCGGTTAATGGGGCGAGGTGATAAAGAAGCAGCCGACCAGGCTGCCGTGGATGCGATGCGTTCTGTTTTCGATACAGTGCATATTAACGGAACGGTAGTAATTGGCGAAGGTGAAATGGATGAAGCTCCCATGCTATATATCGGTGAGCAGGTGGGAAATGGTTCGGATCCAAGCGTCGATGTGGCCGTAGATCCCCTTGAAGGCACAAACCTGGTAGCCAAGGGTTTGCCCAATGCCTTAGCGGTGGTGGCAATAGCTCTGCGGGGGTGTTTTTTGCATGCCCCGGACATCTACATGGATAAAATTGCCGTCGGACCCCGCGCGCGGGGTTGTATAGACTTGGACGCAACGGTAACTGAAAACCTGAAAGCGGTTGCCTTGGCTTTGAAACGTGATGTGCAGGATTTAACTGCGATTATTTTGGATCGGCCACGTCATCAAAAAATTATTGATGAAACCCGCCGGGCCGGTGCCCGGGTTAAACTGATCAGTGACGGAGATGTCTCTGCTGCTATTGCAACCTCCATAGATAATACCGGGGTAGATATTTTGCTTGGAATTGGAGGAGCACCGGAAGGCGTTATAGCTGCCGCCGCTCTCAAAATTCTCGGTGGAGAGATGCAGGGGCGTCTTATCCCGGAAGATGACGAAGATCTGGGGCGGATCCAAAATATGGGCTTGAAAGAAGCTGATAAGCTACTTGTTTTAGATGATCTGGTCAAAGGGGACGATATCTTTTTTGCCGCTACCGGTATTACCGATGGCGACATGCTCAGTGGTGTTCGTTATCGCGGAGAAACAGCAGAAACCCATTCCCTGGTTATGCGGGGCATTACCGGGACCATCCGCAATATTTATGCTACCCATACTCTTGAAAGAAAACCTCGATTCGTGTCGGAATCGGCAAACTGCCGCCAGGAACCGAGGATAAAAGATTGAAATACCACCATGGTTAACTATTGTTGGGCTTGTGTATACGCTTTGCATCCGGCAACTCGGTGCAATAATAATGCACCCAGATATAAATGGTATTAAAAACCGCTAAAAGTAAAGCCGCCGGTGAGGCAAACAAAATTCCGGGAACATAAAATCCCAGCGGGCCGATTGTGTATATACTGTTAACAGTATACTTAAATATACCTTCTTTAATATAGGGTTTGTCGCGATAAGCCGGGTCAAAATGATCCGCTCCGGCAAGGCGTTTAAAACCGTAAAACCTGATTAGCGAGTAAAGCAGCCATAAGAATGGTCCTGCTATTATAAAAGTGACCGACCAACGGCTGAAAACTGAAACAGCCATACTATCCTGGTTGGCGATGGCCAAAAAAAAGAGAGCCGCAAAACGGGCGACGAGCAGTATTGTATAATCTGCCAGATATGCTATATAACCAAGCCGGGGGAAATTTATGGTTAACCATTGAGTTTCCAGCTGAATTCGCCAGATAATCATTACATAAACCTGGTGCAAGATAGCGGCGACGATGCCCATCCACAGCCATGAACCGGCGGCAATCCCCCAAAATTCTCCCTGGGAAAAAAGCGGAAACCTGTTCATTGCTGCAGTTACCAATACAAGCAGAAGAGCTAGCAGGGCAAAATGCCACTCTTGGTTTTCGAATATTTTTTTAGGCAAAGTTATTTATAAGCCTCGTTTCTACTTGACAATCACGACGTTGGTTTGAGCAATTTGTAAAACCGCGTTGCTGATGCTGCCGAGAAATAGCTTTTTCACCCCACCCATTCCTCTTCTGCCAATAATAACCAGATCATAACCACCTTCTGAAGCGACTTTACTAATCACTTCGGCAGGGTGGCCGGTTTTGTAAATTGTATTAACCGGGATATTATGTTTTTCAAACTCTTTTTCAGCATCAGCGAAATATTTTTTCCGTTCTTCTAATAGCCGCTTATCCATATTTTTAAGCTGTTTTTCCTCTTCCGCGGTAAACGGATATTTTCCCTGCCAGTAATCAGGTAAAATAGTTGTACTTTCATGAACATGAATAATGCTAACTTCGTTAACTGTGCAGTCGCCTATCATTTCGGAAGCTACTTTAATCACTTTCTTGCTAAATTCCGAACCATCGGTGCATACTAAAATTTTCATTTGCATCTCTCCTCCCACTTTATAATTCTATGATATAAGGATTATTCC
>SLRT01000049.1 GCA_007130825.1 Syntrophomonadaceae bacterium
ATAAACTTTACACCGAAATTAAAAATCCCAGCTCCTAAAACACTGATCACAAGGCCTCCTTCACTCCTTATAACGAAGATAAAAGAGACCCAATCCTTACCCTGCTCAGTTTTCAAAGAACGAAATTTAATTCTTTTTTTCTGCAGGATTAATATTAGCACAGGGCCTATTTGATGTCAAGATAAAAACTGCGATACTCATTGATAATTAGATAAATATTGCCCAGCCTGATTAATAAATGTCTTTTATTTACCGGCGAAAAGCGCAAAAATATTTCTTTCGCTGCTGCCTGTTAAAGTGTCGGCGCGGCCTCATGAATTCTTCTCTTTAGTTCTTGGTTACGTTTTGGGTATTAAATAAAGGAACATTTTCTTTAATGTCAAATATATATAGGGTAGGGGAGGCTGGTTCGATGGATCATACCGCTGGGCAGGCGCAAAATAATTTTCGAAAGCCGCCTTTTGACCTTATCAGTAAAGCTGTTTCGACAAGCCAGGGCGTTCATCGTATCAAGGGACCGGTTAGTCCGGAATGGATCGCTGGCTGTCAACTGTCTGAAGGGCTCTGCTGTTTTCGTCCTTCTTCCCATCAGCACCGGGCTTTGATCGAACTTTGCAAACAACCGGACGGCCTTATTTTTGTAGCCGCCTGTGCCGATAAAATATTTTCATACCTCTCTTTTCAGAAACCGGATTTCCCATGGTGGAAAAAACGTTGTTTCCCTCAATTACTGGAACTTGGGGTGATGGAAACATCCCCCTGCAGGCGAAAATCCGGCCTGATCACGGCAATACTTGACAATGTTTTTCGAAATCCGGAATTTGTCTTCTTTGAGGATTTCATTATCATTGCCATCCAGACAGTCGACGGCTGGGATTTGGAGCGGACCGGCCTTTCTCCGTGGGCATACCGTAAACTTATGCTTGATTTGTTTAAAAAATATGGTTTTACACCCTGGGAAACAGACGATCCCGAAATCAAAGAGCACCCCTGCAATACACTTTTAGCCAGAATAGGCAAAAACACCGGCGCAGCAGAAATTAATTACTTTGCTAATTGCTGCCAGGAAACAAGGTAGCAGGTTTAAAATGGTTTAAAATGATCGCGGGTATAAAATATTGAGTTCTCAGCGGTTGCTAATATCTTTATTTTATCTGGCGGAACAAACAGCCCAGGATATTAACTGAAAGGCAAAAAGCGCTCTAATTCTTTACATCCGGTAGTATATATAATAAACTGAACATATACTATCTGTTTAATATTAAAGGGGGAATTACGTATGGCTGAAAAAAAACTTGGTGAATATTTCAGCGAAGAAAAAGGCAAGATGTATTATCCTTCAAGCAGTTTTGTTGATAACGCAAGAATAAAAGATGATAGCCTGTACCGGGAAGCTGAAAAAGATCGTCTCGCCTTCTGGTCTAAAATGGCTGATAACCTGCAGTGGACAAAAAAATGGAGCCGTATACTGGACGACGATAATCCTCCCTATTATAAATGGTTTATTGAAGGAAAACTGAATGTATCAGAAAACTGCCTTGATCTGCATATCAATAACGGCCTGGGCGATAAAAATGCGCTTATCTTTGAGGGTGAAAATGGGGACTCCACCAGCCTGACTTATAATGAACTACTAAAAGAAGTTTGCAAGTTCAGCAATGCTTTAACTGAATTAGGCGTAGTTAAAGGCGACGCGGTTACGATATGGATGCCGATGATCCCGGAAGCTGTCATAACCATGTTGGCCTGCACCCGTATTGGCGCAATGCACAGCGTCGTGTTCGGCGGTTTCAGCCCGGAAGCTTTGAAAGACCGAATCATGGATTCAAAATCAAAAGTGGTAGTTACTGCTGACGGAGCATACCGGCGGGGCAAAGTTATTCCGATGAGAAGCGCTGCTGAAGAAGCTTTAGACGATTGTCCCAGTGTGGAAAAGGTAGTGATCGTCGAACGCACCGGTACTGCTTATGAACCGCGGAAGGGCCGTGATTTGCTTTGGAGTGAATTGATTAAAGATACAGCAGAAACATGCGAGCCGGTGGTTATGGACTCAGAAGATCCGCTTTTCATTCTTTACAGCAGCGGAACCACGGGTAAACCAAAAGGTATTCTCCATACAACCGGGGGTTATCTTGTCGGAGTTAAATCTTCCTTTTATTATGTTTTCGATCACCATGAAGATGACATTTACTGGTGCACTGCAGATATCGGATGGATCACCGGTCACAGCTACATTGTCTACGGACCGCTTTCCAATGGTTCAAGCACTTTTATTTACGAAGGAACTCCGGATTACCCGGCCCGCGATCGCTTCTGGGAGTTGATCGAAAAATATCGAGTTACCGTTTTTTATACCGCTCCCACCGCCATCCGCTCTTTTATGCGCTGGGGCGAACAGTATGTAGATAAACGCGATCTTTCCAGCCTGCGCCTGCTCGGCTCAGTGGGTGAACCGATTAACCCTGAAGCCTGGATCTGGTATTATGAGCAAATCGGCAAAGAAAAATGTCCAATTGTCGATACCTGGTGGCAGACTGAGACAGGGATGATTATACTTACACCGCTTCCCGGGGTTACCCCGCTGAAACCGGGATCTGTAACCAGGCCGTTCCCGGGAGTTGAAGTCGACGTCGTTGACGATAACGGCCAGTCCACCGACCCGGGGCAAAAAGGTTTTCTGGTCATTAAATCACCATGGCCGGCCATGCTGCGTACTTTATATGAAGATCCGGAGCGTTTTGAACAAACTTACTGGCAGCAGTACCCGGGCCTTTATTTTACCGGCGACGGTGCCTGGAAAGATCATGACGGCTGTTTCTGGATTATGGGCCGGGTGGATGATGTACTTAATATTTCCGGTCACCGGATCGGCACCATGGAAGTGGAAAGCGCCCTGGTTGAACACCCTTCAGCCACTGAAGCGGCAGTAATCGGTAAAGCTCACGAAATTAAGGGCCATTCCATAACCGCTTTTGTTACCCTTAAAGAAGGCATCGAGGGCAGCGACGAACTGGTCCAGGAACTTAAAAACCACGTTACTAAAAAAATCGGGGCTATCGCCCGCCCCGAAGAGATATTCTTTACTTATGAGCTGCCGAAGACCCGCAGCGGTAAAATAATGCGCCGCCTGCTCCGTGATATTGCAGAACAAAGAGACCTCGGTGATGTAACAACACTTATGGACCCGCAGGTTATAGCTTCGATTAAAGAAGGTTATAGTGAAAAGGAATAAACCGCTTTTAAGTTCAATGATTTGCGGCAGGCTCAAAAACACCCCGCTGCAGCGCTTTAGCAATCGCAGCGCTTGGGCAATTTTATAAAACCAGACAGTTCAAGGCCGCCTGGATCGGGCGGCCTATTTTAATACTCGCTAATCGAAAACGCACGGCTTTTCACAGGCCTGCCTCCGGTTCCCTACTGCGGGACATTTTTATTTTATCTTCACCCGGGCAAACTTTCTTTTGCCGACCTGTATAATTTTTTCTTCATTATCTTGATTGGCGCTGAGCTCCAGATTAATAGAACCGACTGTTTCCCCGTTAATTTTAACCCCGCCCTGTTGAATCAGGCGCTTAGCTTCACTTTTACTTGCAGACAGGCCGGCGCCGACCATTACAGAAACAATATCTGCTGGAGAATTAAAATGAAAAGATTCCATTTCATTGGGCATCTTGCCTTTCTGAAAAACCTGTTTAAAATTCTCTTCCGCTTCTTCAGCAGCCTGTTTTCCGTGATATAAGGCAACAATTTCCCTGGCCAGCCGCATTTTAGCGTCACGGGGATGGATTTCTTCATTTTCCACACCCCCGAGAATGGAGTCGATTTCAGCTGAGGGCAGGGTGGTCGCCAGGCGATAGTATTCGTCCATCAAATTATCGGGAATAGACATCGCTTTGCCATAAATTTGGTCAGGCGGCTCGGTTAAACCGATATAGTTATCAAGGCTTTTACTCATTTTTTCTACACCGTTGGTGCCGACAAGAATAGGCATAGTAAAGGCAACCTGCGGTTCCTGGCCGTAGTCGCGCTGCAGCTGGCGACCCATTAACAGGTTAAATTTCTGCTCTGTGGCTCCAAACTCAATATCAGACCTGATCGCTATTGAATCGTAACCCTGCATCAGCGGGTAGAAAAATTCATGAATACCGATTGAAACATTATCACGGTAACGCCGGTGAAAATCTTCCCGTTCCATCATCCGGGCCACGCTTAAATTCGAGGCCAGTTTAATAACATCGGCAAAGTTAAGTTTGGATAACCATTCACTGTTAAAAA
Organism: Syntrophomonadaceae bacterium; assembly: GCA_007130825.1. Lineage (GTDB taxonomy): Bacteria > Bacillota > Dethiobacteria > DTU022 > DTU022 > B1SED10-74M. Next base: position 4,276 of record SLRT01000049.1, read on the forward strand.
CCATCTCGGTTCGAGCAGGATCAAGGATGAGAAAAAGCTGTTCCTGGTATGTGCGCGCATTGGCCATAACTTCTTCTTCTGTAAGCTGTTTGCGCATTTCCGAACGTCCGGTGGGATCACCAATCCGGCCGGTAAAGTCACCGAGGATCATGGTCAGGTGATGGCCCAAATCCTGAAACTGTCTGATTTTATGCAGGACGACAGCGTGCCCAATGTGCAGGTCGGGCGCCGAGGGATCAATGCCCAGTTTGCAACGAAGCGGCCTGTTTTCGGCTACGCTTCTTTCCAGTTTATTTTTAAACTCTTCGTCAGTAATGATTTCAGCGGTGTTTTCGGTAAGAATTTTGTATTGCTCTTCTGCACTGATAAAACCCATCAAATTATACCTCCATATTTCGCGTATTCGTTTGTGTTAAACCACGTTACCAATATTACAGAACTTTTTCAAGTTCAAGAACGAGCCCGTCAGTAGCGGCAACAACATTAATTCCGGTTTTATGACCAAGTTCCCTGGCCAGCAAATTCGGATCCTGTTGCAGCATGGTTAAGCCAAAATGGGTCATTACCGCCAGGCGGGGCTTGATCTCTGCTATAAGCTTCCCGGCCGATTCCATATCAAGGTGCTTAATCTCATTGAAGGAGAAAGTTTCTTTAAGGACCACATTCATCACCAACAAATCAGTCCCGCTGTAATGTTCGATTAGGGACTGAGAAAACATGGTGTCGACAATGAACGAGACACAGGCCTGATCGAGCATAAATTTTAGACCATAGGTTTCTGCCGTGTGGTCATGTCTGAGCGGTGTTGCAAATTGGACAGAATCGATCTTGTAAATTTTATTCTCCTGTAAAATCTGCAGATTTTCCACTGCATTACGGACATGTGAAAAAACTACCGGCTCAGTACCAGCGACAGCTTCCAGGGGGGCGAA
>SLRT01000128.1 GCA_007130825.1 Syntrophomonadaceae bacterium
ATATGCCTGTTGAAATGACAATCCAGCTTGATTGACAGGCCCGGGGTTGATAACTGCGGCTCTTTACCCGGTAGTTGATTTATTTGTAGGCCGGCTAAAAAAGCCGGCTTGTTGTATAAATAACTTATTTTAACCCGGATCAGGCAATGGTCAAAACAATACCAGGTTTGCCAGGTTAAAAATAGCGCTATTAATCAAAAGGAAGCAAATGGAGGCTGGCAAGGATGACTGTTGATTTCAGCAAAGAAGTGGACTATGTGGCCAATTTAGCCCGGTTATCACTTAAACCGGCAGAAAAAGAACGCATGGCCGGCCAGTTAAGCGATATATTACAGACAGCCCGCCGGATCCAGGAGTTGGACACTACCGGCGTAGAGCCAACTTCCCATGTGCTGGATCTTCCGGCGGTATTAAGGGATGATGTGAACAGACCTTCTTTACCGCTAAACAGGGTTTTACAGAATACGCCCCGTCCGGAAAAGGGTTTTTTCCGGGTTCCGGGAGTCAAAGATTTAGCGCATAGCGAAGAATGATCAGAGCAGAGGTCCTGGTTCGGCAGTGGTTTGACGAGAAAAGAGGTAGATGATGAAGTTATACGAACATACTGCAGCTGAACTCAGCAGGCTGCTGCAAGCTAAAGAAGTCAGCTCGGTTGACGTGGTCCACAGTTTTTTAGAGCGCATCGGGCTTTTCGATCCCCACCTTAAAGCATTCATTACTCCCACTCCCTTGATGGCCCTGGATACTGCTGCTGAAGTGGATAACAGGAGAATGCGTAAAGAAAAAATGCATCCCTTAGCCGGTGTTCCGGTTGCAGTTAAAGACAACATTTCTACCCGGGATTTACGTACTACCTGTGCTTCCCGTGTCCTGGAAAATTATGTTCCTCCTTATGATGCAACGGTAATCGGTAACTTAAGGAATGCCGGAATGCCTTTATTGGGTAAAACTAATATGGATGAGTTTGCAATGGGCTCGTCCACTGAAAACTCTGCTTTTTTTCCTACTCGCAACCCCTGGGACTTGTCCCGGGTTCCGGGCGGTTCAAGCGGCGGCTCCGCTGTAGCTGTTTCCACCGCCATGGCCCCGCTGGCGCTTGGTTCCGATACGGGTGGTTCAATTCGTCAACCGGCTTCATTTTGCGGGGTAACCGGCCTGCGTCCCACCTATGGGCGGGTTTCGCGTTATGGCCTGATTGCTTTCGCCTCATCTTTAGATCAGATTGGCACACTAACTTTAACTGCTCTTGATTGCGCTTTCTTGATGAATTTAATTGCCGGTTACGATCCACTTGATTCAACTTCGCTGCCGCAAGATGAACCCGACTACACTGATTGCACTGATCCGGAAGTCAAAGGCCTGCGTGTTGGAGTGATCAAGCAGAACGTTTCTGCCGGTTTCGACCGGGAGGTAACAGATGCAGTCTTGAAAGCGGCTTCACTTTTAGAAAAGAACAGAGCAGAAGTCACAGAGGTATCGCTGCCGCTGACCGATTACGGTTTGGGCGCTTACTACCTGATTGCTCCTTCGGAAGCCAGTTCAAACCTGGGCCGTTATGATGGTGTGCGCTACGGGTATTCTGCAGAAGGAAGCAGTGTTGAGGCTATGTTCAGCCGGACCAGGGGTGAAGGTTTCGGATCTGAAGTAAAACGCCGGATCATGATCGGGACCTATGCACTTAGCGCCGGTTATTACGATGCTTATTATCTGCAGGCTATGAAAGTGAGAACGCTTATTCGCCATGATTATGAAGCTGTATTTAAAAACTTTGATTTGTTAATCGGCGCCTCTTCACCTACTCCTGCCTTCAAAATTGGAGAAAAAACGGCTGACCCCCTGCAGATGTACCTTTCTGATGTCTGTAACATTACCGATTCTTTAGCCGGGGTGCCGTCTCTTTCTGTCCCTGCCGGTATACATTCCAGCGGGCTGCCTATGGGAATGCAGTTGACAGCATCGCCTCTGCGGGAAAAGTTGCTGTTAAAAGTAGCCAGTTTTTTTGAACAGGAACGCGATCCTTTATCGCTGCGGCCACAGCTGGAGCTTTCAGAAGGAGGAAGTCCTTAATCATGAAATATGAAGTCGTGATCGGGTTGGAAATCCACCTCGAGCTCCAGACCCAATCAAAATTATTTTGCGGCTGCAGTACTGCATTCGGCCGGGAACCAAATACCAATTGCTGCCCCCTGTGCCTTGGTTTGCCCGGGAGCCTGCCGGTGTTTAACCGAAAAGCGATCGAGCTGGCCGTTACGGCCGCCCTGGCCCTGAACAGCAGCATTCAACTGAAAAGCCGCTTTGATCGGAAAAATTATTTTTATCCGGATCTGCCGAAAGCCTACCAGGTTTCCCAGTATGATCAACCGCTGGCGCGGGGCGGCTGCCTGGAAATTGAATTTGAGGGCAGCAGGAAGCATGTTAACCTGGAAAGAATTCACCTGGAAGAGGAAGCAGGTAAACTGATCCATGCCGGAGACTCTATTCTTGGAGCGGATTATACGCTTGTCGATTATAACCGGGCCGGAATTCCTCTTTTAGAAATAGTGACCACTCCGGAGCTCTGTTCCGGCCGCGAAGCACGTCTCTTTTTGGAAGACCTGCGTTTGGTCCTTCTTTATTGCGGCGTTTCTGACTGCAAGATGGAGGAAGGATCGCTACGCTGTGATGCCAATATTTCGCTTCGTTCCACCGGTTCGCGGGAGCTGGGCACCAAGGCTGAAGTTAAAAACATGAATTCTTTCCGTTCGGTTGAACAGGCTCTTGACTATGAAGCAGAAAGGCAGGAGGCTATCTTATCCGCAGGGGACTCTGTTATTCAGGAGACCTGCCACTGGGATGAAGAGAAAAAGGTAACCGTCCCGTTGCGGGGTAAAGAAGGCTCTTCCGATTACCGCTACTTTCCCGAACCGGATCTTTTGCCCCTGGTTTTGCAAAGCTCTTTTGTGGAAAGCCTTGCCGCAGCGCTGCCGGAATTGCCTTATGAACGCCGCTTGCGCTTGCAGGAGCAGTATCAGCTTGCGAAAAAGGAGGCTTTTTTGCTTACTGAAAACCGGGAACTGGGAGATTTTTTTGAGTCCGTTGCACGGCAATACGAAGATTACCGCAGCCTCATCAATTGGGTGCAGGGTGATTTGCTTTACCAGCTGCATGAAAGCGGCAAACATGCAAAGGAAATAGAGCCAAGGCTGTTAATCGAGCTGCTTTTACTGGTGGATAAAGGCATAATTAACCGTCCGGTGGCCAAAGACCTGCTTACAGAAATGATCAAAACCGGGGAAAGCCCCCAAAAAATGGTGCAAGAACGGGGAATTGAACAGATATCCGGCCGCGATAAACTGCTGCCCATTGTTGAACAGGTTGTCAACGAAAACCCGGAAGCGGTAAAAAACTTTCACCGGGGAAAAAAGAAAGCGCTTGCTTTTCTTGTTGGTAAGGTAATGGCTTCAACCGGCGGCAGGGCAGACCCGAACGAGCTTAATCAATTGCTAAAGGAAAAGCTTATAAAAAAACGGACAGGGGGGAGGATGAAGGATTAATGATGAATAGAGCAAACAGCCTGGTTATAGTAGGTGCCCAGTGGGGCGATGAAGGTAAGGGAAAAGTGATTGATTACCTGGCGGCAAATGCAGACGTTGTTGCCCGCTTTCAGGGAGGCGACAATGCCGGTCATACAGTAGTATACGGCGCTAATATTTTTAAACTGCACCACATTCCTTCTGGAATTCTCTATCCCGGCTGCATCAGCCTGCTCGGCAATGGGATGGTCATCAATCCTTTGGTTCTGGTCGATGAACTGAACAAGTTGGAAAAACGCGGTATCAGTACCGCTAACCTGCGGATCAGCGGCAAAGCGCACCTGATTATGGCTTACCACCAGGTTTATGATCAGGCCAATGAAGCATTGCTGGGTGAGAACAAGATTGGCACCACCGGCAGAGGTATCGGTCCTGCTTACGCCGATAAAGCTTTACGCCGGGGTTTGCGGGCAATCGATATGACTGATATCGATTGCTTTCGGGATCGGCTTGCCCAGGTTTTGCCCCTCCAAAACCGTCTTCTAAAAGACGCTTATAACTATCCCGGTTACGATCTGGAACAGCTGGTTGAACTTTACCGCCCTGCCTGCGAGCGGCTGAGCCCAATGGTTACCGACACCTCCATACTTTTGGCCGACCAATTGTCCGAAGGGAAAAAAGTCTTGTTTGAAGGGGCCCAGGGGGCGCTGCTTGATATTGATCATGGCACTTATCCTTTCGTAACCTCTTCTTCAACTGTTGCCGGCGCTGCCGGACCCGGCAGTGGGCTGGGCCCCCGAAGCACTGCCCGGATGCTGGGAGTTTTAAAAGCTTATACTACCCGGGTCGGTGAAGGCCCTTTTCCCTCCGAGGATGAAGGAGAAACAGGCGATCACCTGAGAGACCAGGGCGGCGAATACGGGACCACTACCGGTCGTCCAAGGCGCTGTGGTTGGTTTGATGCGGTTATTGCCCGCTATGCTGCCCGTATAAACGGACTGACCGGTCTGGCTATAACCAAGCTTGATGTGCTGAGCAGCCTGGAAACTATAAATATTGCAGTGGCTTATGAATGCGGGGGTAAAACGATCAAAGAATTTCCGTTAAGCATGGCGGAACTGCAGCTATGCAAACCTGTTTATGAGGTTTTTTCCGGCTGGGATGAAGATATTTCGCGGGTGGGCAGCATAACTGATTTGCCCGGTGCGGCGAAACTATATCTGGAGGCGATGGAAGAGATGGCCGGAGTGCCTGTAGAGTTAATCTCGGTCGGACCCGACCGGGCGCAAACAATTATTAAACCGCGTTCTTACCTGGCCGGATGGTGCGGTGGTGGGTAAACTATTTTGTAATAGTTAAAAAATAATATTCAAACTTGCAGGATTCTTAAGCCTGCAGGGCGAAGTTTACTAAAATTATTTTCTGTTTTGTAATTTTATTTTATGGAGCCATGTTATTTTAGTTATTTTAGCTAACAAGGAGGAATAAAATGAGACAGGGTCTTCGGAGCTGGCTGAAAGTTGTGATCGGTTTTGTATACTCGATCACCATACTGCTAACTTTTTTGACATTTTCTTTATTTGGGATAAAAGCTGAA
>SLRT01000117.1 GCA_007130825.1 Syntrophomonadaceae bacterium
GAGGCCGGTCAGTTCACGGACCACCTTGATGACATGGATCTTTTTCTCGCCGGCCGAGGTCAAAACGACATCAAACTCATCTTTTTCTTCTTCCTGGGCTGCTTCAGCTGCCGGAGCGGCGGCTGCGGCTGCCGGAGCAGCGGCAGTTACACCAAACTCTTCTTCCAGGGCTTTGACCAGATCGGATAATTCCAGCACGGTCATCCCTTTGATCATTTCCATAATTTCGCTTACTTTATTTTCGGCTTTTGCCATTTTTAATATTCTCCTTTATAGCTAAAATTATTTAATAAAAAACTGCTTTTAAACACTCTGCAGCAACTATATCTCTTCATTATAATCATAATCATTATAATCTTTAACAAATATAATTTATAACAGATCCGGCTTTCCATGTATCACGCCTTTTATCGTGATCATGCACTTTCTTGCTGCCGGCGCACTGCGTCTACAGCGTATACCAGTTGGCTGAGAGTACCCTGCAGGGTCCCGACCAACCCGGAAATGGGGGCCTGGAAACCGCCGACGACCTTGGATAACAGCACCTCACGTGAGGGTATTTCACCCAGTTCCTTGATACGCTCCGGGTTGACAAATTGGCCGGAAAGCATACCGCCCTTAATGACTAAAGTCTCATTTTCTTTGGTAAATTCCCTGAACACTTTAGCGGCGGCTACCGGATCCTCGTTGGCACAAGCGATAGCGGTGGGCCCTTCAAAAAAGTCTTCCAGCTGTTCAAAACCAGCTTCCCTGCAGGCCAGGCGGTTCATGGTGTTCTTGGTGACCCGGAAAGAACACTGTTCGTTTCTCAAGCGTCCGCGCAGGTCATTAATGGTTTCAACGTTTAAACCCCTGTAGTCAGTAACGACAACTAACTCGGCCTGTTTGAAAGCTTCGGCTATTTCTTCTTTCATTTTTTCCTTGGCTTCTCTGGTGATCAAATATTTCACCTCCTTAAAAGGCATATCAAGAACAATATCCATTATTGCAAAACATAGAAAAGGGGTTTTCCGCAGACAGAAAACCCCGTTGCAACCGTGCTTGAACCTAGCAGTAGCATCCGGTTGACATGCAAAGAGCGTTTTCCTGGACAGGAAGCCTTGCCGGCCATTAAACTTAAAAGTACCTGCCGTCTACGGAATACTGTTATTCATTTTTTGGGCAATGCAATTATGCCTGGCTTTTAACCCCAACTCCCTGGTTAATCTTTATCCCGGGGCCCATTGTTGAACATACGGTTATGCTTCTGATATACTGGCCCTTGGCTGCAGTCGGGCGGGCTTTAACCAAAGCATCCAAAACAGCATTGAAATTTTCGCTCAGCTGATCCTGGCTAAAAGATACCTTTCCGATCGGCACGTGCACATTTCCGGCCTTATCGGTGCGGTATTCAACCTTCCCGGCCTTGATATCGTTGATAGCCCTGGCAATATCAAAAGTAACCGTCCCGCTTTTCGGGTTGGGCATCATTCCGCGCGGACCCAGTATTTTACCCAGCTTGCCGACAGAACTCATCATATCGGGGGTGGCTACTGCAACATCAAAATCGAGCCAGCCTTCCTGGACCTTGGCTACCAGTTCGTCAGAACCGACCTGATCGGCACCGGCTTCTTCAGCTTCATTTATTTTTTCGCCCTTGGCAAAAACAACCACCCGGACCGTCTTGCCGGTCCCGTGGGGCAAAACCACCGAGCCGCGCACCTGCTGATCGGCATGCTTGGGGTTAACTCCCAGGCGAAAAGCCAGTTCAACAGTTTCGTCAAAAGAACAGTTGCTCAATTCCCGCACCTTGCCCAGGGCTTCTTCCGGCTCATGTTTTATTTCGCGATCAACTTGTTTGCGTGCTTCATTATACCTTCTTGCTCTCTTAGGCATTTTTCTTACCTCCCGTGGTCTGCAAGTGCCTGGCACTCTCCCACCTTTGTATTCATAGCATTTTTAAAAACAATTGCCTGCTGTGCTGCACATTATAGTCCGTAAATTTTACCGCCGGCTCATTATAACTTTAACCTTCCACCACAATGCCCATGCTTTGGGCGGTACCGGCAATAATATTCGTCGCGGCTTCCAGATCGTATGCGTTTAAGTCCTCCATTTTCTGGCTGGCAATTTCCCTGACCTGATCACGGGAAACCGTAGCCACCTTAACCCTGTTCGGTTCTCCTGAAGCAGTCTCCAGTCCGGCTGCCTTTTTAAGCAATACAGCGGCCGGTGGGGTCTTGGTGATAAAACTATAGCTGCGGTCCTCATAAACTGTCAGCTCCACCGGGATAATTAACCCGCCTTCGTTGGCAGTTCGTTCATTAAAATCTTTACAAAAAGCCATAATATTTACTCCATGCTGGCCGAGAGCCGGTCCGACCGGAGGCGCAGGAGTGGCTTTGCCACCCGGTATCTGCAGCTTGACCAGAGCAAGTATTTTCTTTTTTTTAGCCATTTACAACCCTCCCCACTGTTACCGCCTTGCGACTGCACAGCGCTGATTAAAATTTAATCACCTGGTGAAACTCAAGTTCCACCGGTGTTTCCCGTCCAAACATAGAAACCGATACCTTGACAGTACCCTTTTCCTGGTTAATCTCTTCCACCTTGCCTTCAAAATTCTTAAAGGGCCCGCTGACCACACGGACAACCTGGTTAATATCAAAATCGATGCGCGGTTTGCCCTCGACAACTCCAACCTGGCGCAAAATATGGGTTATTTCTTTTTCGCTAAGGGGAACAGGCTTCGATCCCGGGCCGACAAACCCGGTTACCCCGGGAGTATTGCGCACCACGTACCAGGAGTCGTCATCCATAACCATCTCCACCAGCACATAACCGGGGAAAACCTTTTTTTCAACAGTTCTTTTTTGTCCGCCGCGGCTGGTAATCTCTTTTTCAGTAGGCACCATGACGCGGAAGATCTTGTCTTTCATATCCATCGAATCCACCCGGCGCTCGAGGTTGGTCTTTACCCGTTTTTCATAGCCGGCATAGGTATGAATAACAAACCAGTCTTTTTTAACTGTTGTTTCTTCTGTTCCGTTTTCGGAAACAGGTTCTGTGCCGTTTCCTGTATTGTTTTCTGCTTCTGTGTTCATAACAGGAGGGATCATTTATTGCCCCCGGTCACTCCTTTATTTAAACTTATATGCGCTAAATCAGCCAATAACCAGTTGAAGCACAGCCAGGAAAATGCTGTCCAGGATCCAGAAAAATACGCCAATCACCACTACGGCTGATAAAACAATACTGGTAAATATAGTAAATTCGCGCCTGGTGGGCCAATTTACTTTTTTCAATTCAACCCTGACCTCGTGTAAAAATTTTCCTATTCGCTTAAAAATGCGCATTCGATCCGACCTCATTTACTAAGTACGTTTTTGTATTAATTCGGGTTCGGACCCGGCTTGAAGATAAAATATCTACTTCGTCTCTTTATGCAAGGTATGAGCTTTGCAACGACTGCAGTATTTTTTTACCTCCAGGCGGTCCGGGTTATTCTTTTTGTTCTTCCGGGTCGTATAGTTGCGTTCCCGGCACTCTTCGCAGGCCATATGTATAGTTACTCTCATTTGCCTCTCCACCTATCCCTTAAACTCGCAGCTTACAACTTATCACAATAAGTTTCAGCATGTCAACAAGCTAGCATAATGAAGAGGCGGGATATTATGCCCGCCCCTTATTTACCGGTCATTAGAAATCAGAGGTTGGAAGATAGCAAACACCTTTGCTCGCATTCCAATTTTTCCTTCGATCCTAACAGGAGTCTTGATACCAGATGCCGGCCATACCGCCAACACTAGATCTGAGCCTGGCTAAAAGCTTATTAACATGTTAAGCGTTTGTTTTGGGAGAATATAATACCCGTTTACGCTTCTAAAGCTTCGAATTTATTTTTCATTTTATTTTTCAATTGAAGTGACCACTCCGGCGCCGACGGTGCGGCCGCCTTCACGAATCGCAAAGCGCACTCCTTCTTCAATGGCGATCGGGGTAATCAATTCGATATTCATGTTCACGTTGTCGCCGGGCATGACCATTTCCATGCCTTCGGGAAGATCAATGGTCCCGGTTACATCGGTGGTGCGGAAATAAAACTGCGGACGGTAACCCTGGAAAAACGGGGTGTGACGACCGCCTTCTTCTTTTTTCAAAACGTATACTTCCGCTCCAAATTTGGTGTGCGGGTTGATCGTGCCGGGCTTGGCCAATACCTGGCCCCTTTGCACCGATTCCCGGTCTATCCCACGCAAGAGCACTCCAATGTTGTCGCCGGCTTCGGCATAATCTAAAAGCTTGCGGAACATCTCCACTCCGGTGGCTACCGTCTTGCGGGACTTTTCTTCAAAACCGACTATCTCTACTTCGTCGCCCACTTTGATCACACCGCGCTCAACACGACCGGTGACCACTGTGCCCCGGCCGGTGATCGAAAAAACGTCTTCAATCGGCATGCTGAAGGGCTTGTCTTTCTGCCGCTCGGGCATCGGTATGTAGTCGTCCTGGGCTTTCAGCAGCTCCCAGACTACCTTGCAATCATCACATTCAGTGCCTCCACAACCGCATTCCAAGGCTTTCAGGGCCGAACCGGTAATCACCGGCGCTTCGTCTCCGGGAAATTCATATTCATTTAACAGGTCTCTTACTTCCATCTCCACCAGTTCCAGTAACTCCGGATCGTCCACCATGTCAGCTTTGTTTAAAAAGACAATGATGCTGGGTACACCTACCTGGCGCGATAATAAAATGTGCTCCCGGGTCTGCGGCATCGGACCGTCCGCCGCCGAAACCACCAGGATCGCTCCGTCCATCTGCGCCGCTCCGGTAATCATGTTCTTGACATAGTCCGCGTGTCCGGGACAGTCAACATGCGCATAGTGACGGTTGTCCGTCTCGTATTCCACGTGCGCCGTGGCAATGGTAATACCACGCTCTTTTTCTTCCGGAGCTTTGTCAATATCTGCAAACGGGGTCTTTTGCGCATAGCCCACATTCGCCAAACAGTAGGTCATCGCCGCCGTCAGGGTCGTCTTGCCGTGATCAACGTGCCCTATCGTCCCAACATTAACATGCGGCTTCGTCCGCTCAAACTTCTGCTTCGCCAACTAAATGCACCTCC
>SLRT01000039.1 GCA_007130825.1 Syntrophomonadaceae bacterium
AGGGCTTAACCGGAATCCGTGAAAGGATGAACCCCGGAGCCGAACCGCTGCACGAGCCGGTCAATGAGAAGCCTGAGGGCTTCAAATTGACGGAAAGCACAGCACGGAAAATAGTAACTGCCCGGAGGTAGAGTGAAAGCCATCCAGAGGTGGTGGCGGAAGCTAAACTGTAGAGGGGCCAGTGAAGAAATTCCGGTGGTAAGCATAAAGGCCTGTTGGAACCTGGTTTTATTATGTACAAAGTTTTTTAAGCCGATCCCACAGCTTTCATAAGGTAACCTTCCAACTTCGATTTATCCAATTATATTGCCTCTAAACCCGGCGTTCACTCTTGCATTAATTATGTCATTTCGATAGAATTGTAGTTAAGTTTTAAAAGAGAGGAAAGATTATAATGGAGAATAATAAAATTGGTTTGATCGGCTGCGGAGCTATGGGTTCAGCCCTGGCAAAGGGTATAGTTAAAAAGGTGGGAATTGATCCTTCATTAGTTTATCTCTATGACCTGAACAGGGAAAGATTGGAAGATCTGGCGCATGAACTAAACACAGTCGGCGCAAACGACCTGGATGAATTAGTTTCACAATGCCGGAAAATATTCATCGCTGTAAAACCACAAGATATCGAAAGCCTGTTATATTCAATAAAAGATATGGTTCAGCAGGGGCAAATATTTGCCTCGATAGCAGCCGGCATAACAATTAATTTTATTGAAAGCTGTCTTCCTCCGGACAGTAAGGTTATACGCCTAATGCCTAATACACCCTGCTTGCTTGGAGAGGGAACAATTGCAATCAGCAGCGGAGAAAATGTTTTGCCGGAGGAACGTGACGATATTATAGATCTGCTCAAATCAATGGGAAAAACTATTCGCATACCGGAATATTTGATGGATGCGGCCACAGGATTAAGCGGCACCGGACCGGCGTACGTTTTCCTGTTTATTGAAACCATGATTGATGCCGGTGTAGCAGTCGGTTTCCGCCGCGATGTTGCTTCCGAGATGGTCATACAAAATATTATCGGTTCGGCCCGCATGCTTCAGGATAATAACAGGCAGCACCCGGCCGAGCTGAGAAACTCCGTGACTTCACCGGCAGGAACGACTACGGCAGCAATGCATGTTTTAGAAGAATCAGGTTTCCGCAGCTGCCTGCTTAAGTCTGTTATTGCTGCAACAAATCAAGCAGAGAAATTACGCCGTGGCTAAACAAAAAGGATTGTCTAAACCTGCATCCTGTCGTATTGTGGTAAAAGTAGGTACCCGTCTGCTGACCCATTCTACCGGTAAATTAAACCTGGGATACATGGAAAAGGTAACCCGTGAACTGGCTGATTTATGCAACCAGGGTCATGAAGTTATCCTGGTTTCATCCGGCTCTATTGGCGCTGGAAGAGGCCGGCTTAATATTACCAGGAACCCGATTTCAATTCCGGAAAAACAGGCTATTGCAGCCGTAGGCCAGGGTTTGCTAGTGCAGATTTACGAAAAACTATTTGCGGAGTACGGTCTGATAGTCGGTCAGATCCTGTTAACCCGCAATGATTTAATGAGCAGGCGCCGCTATATAAATGCGTGCAATACAGTTTTAACCCTGCTGAAACTTGGGGTTGTGCCAATTATCAATGAAAATGATTCTGTCTCGGTCGAGGAATTAAAGTTTGGTGACAACGACCGCCTTTCCGCCCTTGTAGCCGGCTTAAGCGATGCCAATTTACTGGTTATTCTTACCGATATTGACGGCCTTTACAGCAGTAACCCACGTAAATATCCTGATGCCAGGTTAATTCCATACGTCGAAAAAATTGACGAGAAGATTAAAGCAGGAGCTGAAGAATCGCATGATGATCTGGCTACGGGTGGCATGATCACCAAACTGCAGGCAGCTGAAGTTGCTACCAATTCAGGGGTTGGCATGTATATTACAAACGGTTTTGACCCCAGTGTAGTCTCCAGGCTGGTCAATGGAGAACACCTGGGTACTTATTTCCAGCCCCAGGAACACTTCCTCAGCAGGCGAAAAAGGTGGATTGCTTATGGCCAGGTGGCCCGGGGCAGTGTAATGATTGACAGCGGCGCATGTAATGCGCTTCGCCGTGAAAATAAAAGCCTGCTGCCGGTAGGGGTTGTGGCAGTCGAAGGCACTTTTGCAGCAGGAGACCTGGTTACAATTAAAGATCCCGAAGGCATAGAATTCGGCCGGGGCCTGACTAATTTTTCTTCCGAAGAATTGATCTGGATTCAAAAAAGAAGCAGTCCTGATATCGCCAATTTAATTGACAGGCCATTTGCTGAAGAAGTTATTCACCGGGATAACATGGTAATCTATTAAACAATAAAAGTTGGAGCTGATTAAGTTATGCATCCTGAAGTTTTGGATAAATGCAAACAAGCCAGTCAAGCCTCAAATGAGGTGGCCAATTGTCCAACAACTAAAAAAAACAGAGCGCTGAACAATATTGCTGATTCTCTGCAGAATAATAAAAAGTCTATTCTGGATGCCAACAGCATAGATCTCGGTATATTAAAGAGTAAAGATCATTACTCCACAGCATTTTATGACCGCCTGCTGTTGAACGAGGAAAGAATTAGCAGCATGGCTGAAGGCCTGTATGATCTGGCCGCTCTTGATGACCCGGTAGGAGAAGTTACCGGCATGTGGAAACGTCCCAACGGTTTGGCGATTGGGCTGGTGCGGGTTCCCATCGGCGTGATCGGCATAATTTACGAGGCCCGTCCTAACGTCACTGTTGATGCAGCCGGTCTGACATTGAAGGCTGGAAATGCCGTAATTTTGCGGGGCAGTTCAGAGGCGCTTAATTCTAACAAGGCCCTGGTAGAAATAATTCAACAAAGTCTCATCGAAAATGATCTTCCGGCCGGCGCCGTATCTTTAATTGAAGACACAGAACGTACTGCCGCACATGATTTAATGAAAGCAAGCGATTTTCTGGACCTGCTTATTCCCCGGGGCGGGCAGTCTCTGATCAAAACTGTGGTCGATAACTCAACAGTTCCGGTTATTCAGACCGGGGTAGGCAACTGCCACACTTATATCGACTATAACGCCGATCTGAATAGCGCAGTTAATATAACCGTTAATGCCAAGGTCCAACGACCGGGAGTGTGCAATGCCATGGAAACTCTTCTCGTACATAAGGAGATCGCTCCACGTTTCCTGCCCGGGGTTTTACCGGCTTTAACCAGGCTGGGAGTCGAAATCAGGGGCTGTTCGCAGACTGCTGCTTATTCACCGGAAGTAAAGCCTGCGGCCGACCAGGACTGGAAAACTGAATTTCTTGACCTTATCCTGGCCGTTAAAGTTGTTGAAAATATAGATGAAGCAATAAAACATATAAATATTAACGGTAGCGGTCACTCAGAAGCTATTGTAACCGACAGCTATGAAAATTCGAGGAAATTCCTGAGCAGGGTTGATGCAGCAGCGGTATATGTCAACGCTTCCACCCGTTTTACAGATGGAGCTGAATTCGGCTTAGGAGCCGAAATGGGAATCAGCACCCAAAAACTGCATGTTCGCGGGCCTATGGGATTAGAAGCACTGACCAGCCTTAAATATCTAGTTTACGGATCCGGCCAGATCAGGGAATAAGCGGGATAGCACGGTTTAAATATCAGGCTCCCATGCCCCCACAGTGCAGGGGCACCATCAAAGAATGAAAATGTAAACATAAATTTTCAGGGTGAACAAAATAACAGTAAGCGAGGGGAAAAATGAAACCAGATCTTTACTGGACGGTTGACATCGGCGGGACAAAAATGTTAATGCTCCTGATTGATAATCAAGGAGAAGTGCTTGTAAAAAATAAGTATGATACCCCCAAACCGTCCGAGCCGGCAGCCATTGTGGACACAATCAGCCGGGCTCTGCTTGAGGCTTCAAAAGAAAAAAATATTACCGGCGCTGATAAGCCATCCGGCCTGGGAATATGTATTGCCGGTTTTGTAGATCATCATAAAGGTCTGGTTTACCAGTCTCCAAACCTGGAGTGGCACAAACCGGTTCCGCTGGGCGGCATTCTAAACGATCAATTTGACTGCCCGGTGCTAATCGAAAATGATACCAATGCAGCAGTCGTCGGTGAAGTTTATTATGGAGCTGCTCGCGGCCATGATAATGTAATCTATATAACTCTTAGCACGGGTATTGGCGGCGGTCTTTTTCTTAATAATCGTTTATATCGCGGCAATGAAGGATTTGCCGGCGAAATCGGGCATACCAAACCATTCGGCAAGGGTAGGGCCTGTAAATGCGGCGGAAATGACTGCCTGGAAACCTGGGCCTCCGGCAGCGCCCTGGCCGGCAGCGCTGCGACCCTGTGGGATGAAAACGCAGTTGAAAACGGTCATATATCCACCTCGTGGGTGTTTGATCAGGCTGATGGCGGCAACATCCTGGCCCGCTCAATCATTGATCATGCCGCGAATAATATCGGACTGGGATTGTCCAACCTGGTTAACATATTGAATCCTTCTTGTATGGTTATTGGAGGAGGAGTAGCGGCCAACAGGACTGATTTTTTTCATAAAATTGTTATAAATATCAACAAGTATGCGATCAGGCCGGCTGTAGAAAAAACTCCTTTAAAAATAGTTCCCGCCGCACTTGAACCGGAAGCAGGTATTTGGGGTATCTACAATTTACTCGCCGGGCGGGCGGTGTAGCAAAGTGGAACACATAGAATTTTTGGAACCCCTGTACGAGTCGCTTGAACTTTTGATATCCAGCTATGGCCCTCTGGGTATTGCTGCGGCCATGTTTGCTGAAAGCGCCGGAGTGCCTTTTGCTTCATCACTGGTGTTTTTGACTGCGGGCAGCATGATTTTAAGAGGTTCCTGCTCTTTCTGGTCAATATTTATATCTTCGACAATTGGAATAACTCTTGGCAGCATATTCAGTTATACAATTGGACTACTGGGCAGTATAGTAAGTAACAGGGTCAAGTTAAGACTGAATACAAAAAATAACTTACTTTTCAACAGGAATCGTTCCGGCACCCTGACTGCTTACCACCCCCGATCAAAAATATTGCGTTTATGGGACAGATACGGGAATTTTTCGATATTTATGGGGCAATTATGGGGTTTTAGCCGTACTTTCATTTCCTTTCCCGCCGGAGTTATGCATATGAATTTTTACCTGTTCATTATCTATACCTTCCTTGGCGGGGCATTGTTTAGTTTAATGACAATCGGGGCAAGTTTGGTTCTGACCAGTACCATGAGTTTAATAATCAGGACCTTGAAAATTATGGTCGATCTTTCGCCCTGGCTATTACTGATTCCTGCAACCATGATCGTGGTATTGGTCTATATTTACCGTTCCCGGGGTTGGAAAATGAATTTTTCTGTTTTTCGCACCCTTTGGTGCAGGTTTCTTAATGCATTTAAAAGGGCTTAGCGACCAACTGCAGTGATTGCGCCCGGGCAGGTTTGACCGCCCAAAATAGAAGGTATATGATAAAAAGGGGTTATTTTAATGGGCAAGGCAAAATTCAACCTCAAAGTTTACAGTGAACGCTGCAAAGACTGCGGTATTTGCTTCGAGTTTTGTCCTAAAAATAATTTAAGACCCGGTGAAGATGGAAGCCCGGAAATGATCGATCCCGGGGCCTGTACAGGCTGCAAGCTGTGTGAATATTTATGTCCTGATTTTGCCATCCAGGTTTGGAAAGACGAACAGGAAAACAGCTGAGCTGTTAAAAGTGGAGATCGGCACCGGACCGGTGTAAAGCAGTCAGGAACAAAGTCGGGTTTAATGCGGCGGAAAATTTGCTTATTGGCAGTTAATCGATTGCTGACACTCGCGATCAGGCAACAGAACTTCCAAAAAAGATTAGCGAACCGCCACAGTTTTCCGTTCATAGATGGCCAAGAATACAGGAGATTATTATGATACCTGATGTAAACTGGCGTAAACTTAAGATAGCGAATCAAGACGGGCTTTATTTATCAGCCATGATCTGCGAAAGCGATCGTCACGCCAAGACAGGCTGCAGCAAAAATGACATTATGCCTTTAATAGTCGTTTGTCACGGTTTTACCGGGTCGAAGGAAGGAAGCGGCCGGGCAGTGGCTATGGCTGAAGAGCTTTCCCGGCTTGGTTACAGCGCCCTGTTGTTTGATTTTGCCGGTTGCGGAGAAAGCGAAGGTAAATGGGAAGATATTACACTATCCGGACAAACCGGCGATCTTGGATCTGTTGTTAACTGGTGCCGCGGTGAAAATTTTAACCAAATTGTTCTTACCGGCAGAAGTTTCGGAGGCACTACGGCCCTTAGTTATGCCGCTCAGGATAAAGAGATCCGCGCCGTTTGCACCTGGGCGGCAGTGGCCCGGCCCGGGAAACTTTTCGAAAAACGTAGCGGGGAAACAGTTACAAATGGTCCGGATGAGCTGGTTGCAATCAGGGGAGAGGAAGGAGTCCGTTATCTGAAACCAAATTTTTTTCATGACCTCAGGCGTTATGATCTGCTGCAAAGCGCCGCTGCCTTGACTCCGCGCAGTTTTTTAATTATTCACGGCTCCGTTGATGAATCAGTGCCGGTTGAAGAAGCAAAAATACTTTATAACCATGCATTTGAACCTAAAAAGCTGGTCATTATTGAAGGAGCGGATCATCGCTTTAGCGATCATTTAAAACCGGTCTGGAATACTTTTTTTCAGTGGTTGTTTACCCTTTAAAAAAGTAATCAGGTGAAGCAATTCCACTATTATATTTACACCTCTAAAACAGGTGTTTTTTGATATAATAATAAATGAAAGAAAGCGATTAAAAGAGGGAGGATTTGCTTGTTGCAACAGCCAGGCGCCGAAAGTTTAAATCAACCACTTCGCTTCGGCGAAGGGAAACTATATATGATTACTACCTTTGGCTGCCAAATGAACGAACATGATTCCGAAGTGATCGCTGCCATGCTTGAAAACCTCGGCTACCGTCCTGCGTCCGTGCCGGATGAAGCGGATCTGATCATTATAAATACCTGTGCGGTACGCAAAAAGCCGGAAGATAAGGTCGCTTCGTTGCTGGGTAAATATCACGCTTTAAAACAGAACAAAAAAGATTTAATTATTGCCGTGGGGGGATGCATGACCCAGCAGAAAGATTCCGCTTTTTACATTAAAAACCGCTTTGACCAGGTGGATCTTGTCTTCGGAACCCATGCTTTGCCCCGTCTGCCGGATCTGCTTGATCAAGCCCGCCGTAATAACGAAACCGTAGTTGATATCGAAGAAGATTATTGCGGCCGTGAAGGGCTTTCGGCTTCCCGTGCAAGTCTATACCATGCCTGGGTCCCGGTTATCTATGGCTGCAACAATTTCTGCTCTTACTGCGTCGTTCCTTACGTCCGCGGACGCGAACGCAGCCGGCGCCCAAAAGATATTGTGGAAGAAGTTAAATCACTGGCCAATGCAGGCTACCGGGAGATAACTCTTCTCGGTCAAAACGTAAATTCCTACGGGCACGATTTGGCGCATAAAACTTCATTTGCCGATTTGCTTACCGAGCTGAACCGGATCGATGGCCCGGCCCGGATTCGCTTTATGACTTCTCACCCCAAGGATCTGTCACCGGATCTTATTGCAGCCGTCGCCCGGAATGAAAAGATCTGCGAACATTTTCACCTGCCGCTCCAGTCGGGAAGCAACCGAATTCTTGGAAAGATGAACCGCCGTTACACCCGCGAGCAATACTTAGAATTAGTCCGGGCTTTAAAAGAAGCCATTCCGGGCGTAGCGATTACTACTGATATAATTGTCGGCTTCCCGGGTGAAACCGAAAATGATTTCTCAAGAACTGCCGATATACTGGAAAAGGTCCGCTTTGACAGCGCTTTTGCCTTTATATATTCTCCACGCAAGGGAACAGCAGCGGAAAAACTGGAAGACACCACCACCTACAGCGAAAAGGAAAAAAGGCTGCAGGTTTTAAATAATATCCAGCAGCAGATCGGGTTGGAAAAAAACACCCTTGTCGTTAACCAGAGTGTGGAAGTACTGGTGGAAGGACCGAGTAAAAGTAATCCCGAATTGCAAACCGGGCGGACCCGGACCAATAAACTGGTCCATTTCTCCGGGCCGGACAGCCTGGTCGGCAAGTTGGTTACAGTCCATATCACCGGGGCACGAACCTGGAATCTGTTTGGAGAAATGGAAGGAGAGCCTAGTTGAACCAAGCCAGCCCGATGATGGAACAATATAAAGCAGTTAAAGAACAGCATCCTGACAAACTGCTGATGTTTCAGGTGGGCGATTTTTATGAGCTGTTTTTTGAGGATGCCCAGGTGGCGGCCAGGGAAATGGAAATTGCCCTTACTTCACGGGACGCCGGCAGTGATAACCCGATACCCCTGGCCGGAGTGCCGGTACATTCCGCAGAAACTTACCTGAATCGGCTGCTCAGCAAAGGCCACAAGGTTGTCCTATGCGAACAAGTTGAAGAAGCGCAGCAGGCAAAAGGGCTTGTCAGGCGGGAAATAACGCGTATTTTAACCCCGGGAACAATTACTGATCCGGAAATGCTCGATGAAAACCGCAATAATTACCTGGTTACTGTCATCAATCATAACCATGACTGTTATGGCCTGGCCGCTGTCGATATATCTACCGGGGACTTCCGGGTAACAGAACAGAGGGGAGAAGGTGCCTGGGATAATATTTCCGATGAGCTCCACCGGCTTCAACCTTCAGAACTGCTTTGCGGGTCACCGGAGACTGAGCAGCTTTGCCGTAAGCAATTTGCGATGAAAAAAAGCGGCCTGATTGAGCAGCTGCCGTATATCCCCGTCCTTAATGAATCAAAAGATTTGATAGCCCAACAGTGGGGCGATAATACCTGGTCCGCGCTGTCCCTTGATAATTACCCTCTGGCAGCGGCGGCTGGAGCATCAGCGTTGGCTTACCTGCAACTGCTGCAGCAATTGCCCGCTGGTGAAAAACTATTTCACCGTCTGGATCTTTATTTCACCAACAGATACATGATTATCGATAATGTCACCGCCCGCAACCTGGAATTAACCCGTTCCCTTCGCGAAGGTGGTAAGCAGGGCAGCCTGCTTGGCCTTTTAGATCGCTGTATGACAGCCATGGGCAGGCGGTTGCTGAGACGCTGGGTGGAACTGCCGCTGCTCAAGAAAAATAATATTGAAGAAAGACTCGATGTCCTGGACGAGTACAGGCATAAACCCCTGCAGAGAAGAGAGCTGCGCAAAGTACTGCAGGATATTTTTGACTTGGAACGCTTCTGCAGCAGGTTGTCGTATCACCGTGTCAATGCCCGTGACCTGGTTGCCTTGAAAAAAACATTGTTGCAAATTGAATCGCTAAAAAAAATGATCGCCGATTTTCAATCATTCCTGCTGAAGGACATCGGCGCCAACATGCCTGATTTTGTTTCTCTTATTAATTTAATCGACATGGCAGTGGTTGATGATCCCCCGCTTTCCTTGAAGGATGGCGGTCTGTTTAAAACAGGCTACAACGAAGAAGCAGACCACCTGAAGGCAGTCGCACAGGAAAGTAATACCGTACTGCTTGATTTTGAAAAAAAAGAACGAGAGCGCACCGGGATAAAATCTTTACGCCTCGGTTACAACCGTAATTTTGGTTATTATATTGAGGTGACCAGGACAAACCTCGAGCTTGTTCCACCTGAGTATCAGCGCAAGCAAACCCTGGTTAATGCCGAGCGGTTTACAACCGGGGAACTGCAGAAGATGGAAGAACAAATAACCGGAGCCCGCGACAAACTGGCCAGCCTGGAATATGCACTCTTTGAGGAACTGCGCGATAAGATCAGCGCATATACAGATCAACTGCTTTCTGCTTCCGACAACCTGGCCTGTTTAGACTGTATGCAGGGCCTGGCAGAGGTAGCAGAGCGGCATAGTTTCTGCCGGCCTGTATTTTCCGGCAATAAAGACATGCTGATCCGGCAGGCACGTCATCCGGTTGTTGAACAATCGGTTTTCGAGCGTTTTGTTCCCAATGATATTCATATGGATAAAAAACATTACCTGCTGGTGATTACCGGGCCGAATATGGCCGGAAAGAGCACCTATATACGCAGCGCTGCCTTGATCGCTGTGATGGCCCAGATGGGCAGTTTTGTTCCGGCAGGTGAAGCGGAACTGCCAATTCTGGACCGTATTTTCGCCCGGGTTGGAGCAAGCGACGATCTAAGCCGCGGACAGAGCACCTTCATGGTTGAAATGCAGGAAACAGCAGGTATTCTTAAAGAGGCTACTTCCGACAGCCTGATCGTTCTCGATGAAATCGGCCGTGGAACCAGCACCTACGACGGGATGAGTATCGCGCGCAGTGTTTTAGAATATATAAGCCGGGAAATCAAGGCTAAAACTCTTTTTTCGACCCACTACCACGAACTTACCGACCTCGAAGGCAATCTGCCCGGGGTTAAGAATTACACTATAGCAGTCAAAGAAAAAGGAAAACAGGTGATTTTCTTGAGGCAGCTGGTTCCCGGAAAAGCTGATAAAAGCTATGGAATCAATGTCGCGCGCCTGGCCGGGGTGCCGCTGGAGGTCCTGATCAGGGCCGAAAAAATCCTCAACGAGCTTGAAATGGCAGCTTCATCAGCCGGAGACCAACAGCTAAGCTTGCTGCCGATGGTTTCCGAACCGTCCTCAGATTATACCCGTGAATTAGAAATTATCGACCAATTAAAAGAACTGGATTTGAACCGGATCACGCCTTTGGAAGCGATTCAAAAACTATATGATCTGCAGAAGCAGCTTTTGGATTATGAACACATTGATTCAGAAGAGGAGTTTGGTTAAGTATGGGCATAAAAGTACTCGATAAAAGTACCGCCGAACAAATTGCCGCCGGTGAAGTGATTGAAAATCCGGCTTCTGTGGTTAAAGAGCTGGTTGAAAATGCTCTTGATGCCGGGGCGACTAGAGTGGATATAGATATCGAGAACGGGGGCAAACAAACTATTATCGTTACCGATAACGGAAACGGTATTGAAGAAAAGGAGCTGCACCTGGCTTTTAAACGTTTTGCCACCAGCAAACTTTCGATTCTCGACGACCTGGAACACCTGAAAAGCCTGGGCTTCCGGGGAGAAGCGCTGCCCAGCATTGCCGCTGTTTCCAGGGTTAAATTAACGACCAGGACTGAAAAGACCATGGCCGGGGCGCAGATAACGGTTAACGGCGGGGAAATAATAAAACAGGAAGAGGCAGGCGCTCCTCCGGGAACAAGGGTTGAAGTTAATGACCTGTTCTACAATACCCCCGGACGTCTGAAATTTTTACGTGCTGACAACGTTGAAACGACCAGGATCAGCACCCTAATATCGGAAACTGCTTTAACCAACCCGGAAGTAGCTTTTACTTTACGAAGTGGAAAAAATACTCTTTTTAGTTCATCCGGAGACGGAGTATTACTGCACGTGATCGGATCTTTATATGGCAATGAAACAGCTAAAGCTATGCTGGAGCTTGACCGCAAAGATAAATCTTCAGCATGCCGGGTAAACGGTTTTATCTCAGCTCCACACCTGACCAGATCGTCACGGCGCTGGATCACAGTGGTCGTAAACGGCCGCCTGATCAGAAATGCGATGATCGTTAACGCCCTGGAAAGAGGCTACGGCGACTTGCTGCCAAAACAGCGTCACCCGCTGGCGATTTTAAACCTGGCTGTACCTCCTGACGCTATTGATGTTAACGTCCACCCGGCCAAGATTGAAATACGTTTTTTGCGACCTGAAACAGTAAAAACCCTGATTTATAAAGCGGTTAAAATGGCCCTGCAGGGTGAGCAAAACTATCCACGCTGGCCGGAGGCTCAGCGGCGGCCCGATTACCCTGCCCGGGATAAGAAAAGAGAAACAAACGACTGGAAGCCAGGCAGGCTTTTTGAACAACCCGGCCGCTATGAAGCGGTAACTGCAAAAAGAACAGAGTATCTGCCGGTTGGAGAAGCCCCGTCCTCAGAGGAAAACGGAGCGGTCAATAAGGGTTCCGGGAGCATCCGGCTAATTGGCCAGTTTTTACACAGCTACCTGGTTGTGCAGAAAGATGAACAACTTATGCTTATTGATCAACATGCCGCCCATGAAAGAGTGATCTATGACCAACTTAAAAACCGGGGACAATCCTTTTCTGCCAATAATTTGCAGCTGACGATCCCCCTGACCCTCGAGTTGCCCCCGGCCTGGTGTGACAGAATTCCTCTGTTCATTCCCCTCCTGGAACAAGCGGGTTTTAACCTGGCTGCAGTCGGCGATAATAAATATCAGGTTCGGGCAGTTCCTTTTATGTTCCGGGATAATATCAGTAAAACTCAACTATATGACCTGCTGGAAGACCTTTTGAGCGCCGAAAATGGATCCGAAGATGAAACAAGTGCGGAAGCAGGGGAAATAAATGAAGATTCACAGGAGGCGGTTCTAAAAACAATTGCCTGCCACAAATCAATCAAAGCTAAACAACCCCTGTCCAGGGAAGAAATGGAGCAATTGCTGGACCAGTGGGGAAAAACCCCTTTGTCCCATTACTGCCCCCATGGCCGGCCTACTGTGATCAGTTTCGACCGGGGCGAAATTGATAAAAGTTTTCACCGCAGTGGAGGGAATTGATCGATGACCGAAAAGCAAAAGGATAATAAAATCCCCCTGCTTGTGCTGGTCGGACCTACCGCCGTCGGCAAATCTGCCCTCGCTTTAAAGATAGCCCGCCGGATAAAAACCGATATAATCAGCGCTGATTCAGCACAAGTGTATCGCGGTCTGGATATCGGCACGGCAAAGCCTTCAGCTGCTGAACAAAAGACTGTAAAACACCACCTGATTAACCTTGTCGATCCAAACCAAAATTTTAGCGTGGCCGATTATCAAAATATGGCCTTTAAAACCATAGGGGAACTGTGGAAAAATAACAAATTACCTTTTATGGTCGGTGGAACCGGTCTTTATATAAACGCGGTGATCGACTGTTATGCTTTTGGTCAAAAAGGGCCGAGCCCGGATTTGCGCAATAGCTACGAACAATTCGCTTTAGAGGAAGGGTTGGATAAACTGTACGACAGGTTAAAAATCCTGGATCCGGAAGCAGCTTCCAGGATACATCCCAACGACCGGCGCCGTATAATCCGCGCCCTGGAGGTTTATACCCAGGAAGGAAAACCAATTTCAGAGCAAGTGGCAAAAACATCCGGCCTGGAAACACCTTACAATACTTTAATTTACGGCCTCTACATGGAGCGCAGCGATCTTTACCGGAAAATAGAAAAACGGGTTGAGATGATGATCGAAGAGGGTTGGCTTGATGAAGTGCGCCGGTTGCATAACCGGGGTTACCGCGAAGACGATCCGGGCATGCAAATACTCGGTTACCAGCAGCTTTTATTATATTTACAGGGCGCTGTCAGCTGGCCGGATACAATTGACGATATCAAAAAGCAGACTCGTAACCTGGCTAAACGGCAGTTAACCTGGTTTCGCCGTAAAAAAGAGGTTGAATGGATAAAAATAACAGATAATACCTCTTTTGATAATTTAATTGAAAATATTTGCTTTAAAGTAAAGGATTTGTTACCTGCCCGGTCGAATAACTAATCAGGTCGTTTTGCCAGAGAGAAAAAGAAAAGAAAAAGAAGGGAGATCGATTTATGAAAGGCGCATACAATTTACAGGACAATTTTTTGAACCAAATTCGCAAAGAGAACATGTTGAGTACCGTATTTTTGATAAACGGATACCAGATTAAGGGAGTAGTGCGCAGCTTTGATAGTTTTACCCTGCTTCTGGAAGTTGACGGAAAACAGCAGCTTGTTTACAAACATGCAGTGTCGACGATTATTCCCATGCGCAATATCAGTTTGAAGGCGGACGAAGAAGAATCCTCTGAGAAAGAGGCCTCATCAAATACAACTGCGGATTAATTGTATGTTAAAATAGAGCCGATTAAGAAAAGGCACTTTCAATTAAGTGTCTTTTCTTGCAATGCTGTGATCTGCTGTAGTCAGGTTAAGGGTTATTCCCCTTGTATTATCAATCAATGCAAATAAGTGAGGTGATTGGTACTGAAAGAGGAAAAAGCAATTTTAGTCGGTTTAGACTTAAATCGCAACGATGAAGATATCGAACGTTCCATGGACGAGTTGGCCTTGCTGACAGAAACTGCCGGGGCAGTCGTGTTAGACCGGGTTATTCAAAAAAGGAATGCCCCGGATCGGGCTAATTACATCGGGAAAGGTAAAACCGAAGAAATCTCTGCGCTGGCCGATATGCATGAAGCAGAACTGGTCATTTTTAACGATGAACTGTCTCCCTCGCAAATACGGAACCTGGATCGATTTTTCGAGGCAAAAGTCATCGACCGGACTGCTTTGATCCTGGATATTTTTGCCCGGCGTGCACTTTCCAAAGAAGGAAAATTACAGGTGGAGCTGGCCCAGATGCATTACCTGCTGCCAAGGCTGATTGGCCTGGGCAACCAGTTATCCCGCCTCGGGGGCGGGATCGGCACGAGGGGACCGGGGGAAACCCAATTGGAAGTCGACAGACGGGTTATCAGGCGGAGAATAAGCGATCTTAAAAAAGAAATTAATTCTTTGCGGAAACATCGTGCCCTGCTCCGGCAGCGCAGAAAACGTAATCGTTATAATGTCATCAGCCTGGTCGGCTATACCAATGCCGGTAAGTCCACCCTGCTTAATGCCTTAACCGGCGCCGATCTTTACACCGAAGATAAACTGTTTGCCACCCTTGATCCCGCGGTGCGCCGCGGATTTATTAACGGTGAAAAAGAGGTGTTGTTTACAGATACAGTGGGTTTTATTGAAAAATTGCCTGAACAGTTGATTGCCGCTTTTCAAGCGACCCTGGAAGAGCTGGTCGATGCCGATCTTTTACTGCATGTTGTCGATTTGAGCCACCCGGATTACTTAAATCAAATAAAGGTAGTGCGCAATCATTTGGCCGGGATTGATCCGGATTATTACCAGCATGAAATCCTGGTGTTTAACAAAACAGACCTGGTCGAGGACAGTGCTGAAAGATCATATCTCCTCCGTGAATTCCCCTCAGCATCTTTTATATCGGCCTTAAGCGGAGAAGGAGTTTACGGACTAAAAGAAAAGATCGCTGCATTCATACATAAAAAACGGTGTAATCTAAAGCTCTATTTGCCATATAGCGAAGGGAAACTTTATGCGGAACTTCAAAAGCGCGGTGAAGTCTACAACGTCAAGTCAAAGCCCGATCACCTCGAAATAGTAGCCGCAGTCGATCCCGATCTTGCCGCAAAACTGGACCCATATACTAATCATAACCGCTGAGCGGTCGGTGTCTATACCGGGCACAAACGATCGCTGATTTAAATTCTTCTGAATAAACCGATTACCTTACCGAGGACTTCGACTTCCCTGGTCAATATCGGTTCAAAAGCCTCATTTTCCGGCTGAAGGCGGTAACCGTCCTGTTCAAGATAAAACCGCTTTACTGTCGCTTCATCTTCCAGCAAAACAGCGGCGATCTCGCCGTTTTCCACAAATTTTTGCTGCCTGACAATAACATAATCACCACTGCTAATGCCGGCTCCGTTCATACTGTCGCCTGAAACCCTGAGCACAAAACAACCGCCTTCTTCAGCTGATATAGCCGACGGAACGGGGAAGAAGCCTTCCCTGTTTTCTTCAGCAAGGATTGGCTGACCGGCAGTGATTTTTCCGATCAGTGGAGCAAATATACATTTTTCCCCTGTATCAGTCAAGGTTTCACCATCGGCGTTTTTTACAAGCTTAATTGCCCGAGGCTTGGTCGCCATTCTTGAAATATAACCTTTACTTTCCAAGGTATCCAGATGACCATGCACCGTCGCCGTTGAGCTTATATTGAGCGCTTTGCATATTTCACGTACTGATGGGGGATAATTCCAGCGCTCAACCTCCTGCTCAATATATTTCATTATTCTTTTTTGTTTCTCTGTTAACGGTTCCAAATAATCACCCTTTCGAGACGGACTATTTGCTTGATTATAGCATGATATACTCCCGATAACAAACGATTGTTTGTTATTTGGCTAGCCTGTCTAACCGTTCCCGTTGATCCTGAGCAGTTTATTCAAGCCGTTTAAGTAAGCTTTCACGCTGGCTTCAATTATGTCGGTGCTTGTCCCTCTGCCGGTAATAGTTCTATCCTGATATGACATGTATACCTGGACCTCGCCTAGGGCGTCACGACCATGGGTAACAGCATTTATACTGTATTTTTCCAGGCCGATATTCAACCCCGTAATCTTGTTTATCGCATTATAAGCAGCATCGATAGGGCCTGTACCGACCGCTACTTCTTCGATAGTGCTGTCGTCCTCTTTTCGCAGGCGGATAACAGCTGCCGGAACACTTTTACTGCCACTGACTGTCTGTAAGTAGTCCAGTTTATACCTGGGTTCAGCGGCAGAAAGGTGATCGAGAACCAAAGCTTCTAAATCTTCCGGATGAACTTCTTTCTTTTTATCGGCAAGGCTGACAAAGTGTTCGTAGATAATATCCAGCTGTTCCTTGTTTAAAGTAAATCCAAGCTTAATAAGCTGGTCGTGAACAGCGTGCCGTCCGGAACGTGCTGTCAGGCACATCTGTGCGGCCGAACCGCCGATAAGCTCAGCATCGATAATTTCATAAGTTTCTTTATTCTTTAAAACTCCGTCCTGGTGGATACCCGAGGAGTGTGAAAAGGCATTAAGACCAACTACCGCTTTATTCACCGGTACAGATATACTCGTTAATTTGCTGACCAGGCGGCTGGTCCTGTATATTTCGGAAAAGTTAAGGTCGGTGTAATAAGAAAAGTAATTTTGCCTGATACGCAGGGCGACCGCTATCTCCTCCAAAGAAGCGTTACCGGCCCGTTCACCGATACCGTTTATATTGCATTCAATCTGACGGGCGCCGTTTTTAATTGCCTCCAGGGAGTTTGCCACGGCCAGGCCGAGGTCGTTATGGCAGTGCACACTGATAATCGTTTTATCCATTCCGCTAACATTTTCGCGCAAACGCCCGATCAAAGCTCCGAATTCTTCTGGAACAGCGTATCCGACAGTATCAGGAATATTAATTACCCTGGCGCCTGCTTTGATCACCGCTTCCAGCAATTCATAGAGATATTCTTCATTTGCGCGGGTTGCATCTTCCGGAGAATATTCAATATCATCGGTGAAACAGCTGGCGTATTTGACCGCTTCAACGCCCTGTTCCAACACCTGGGCTGGTTCCATATTAAATTTATGCCGCATATGAATGTCAGAAGCGCCTAAAAAAACATGCAGGCGGGGTTGTTCAGCTTCCTTTATCGCTTCCCAGGCCGCATCAATATCGCCCTTAACCGCCCGGGCCAGGCCGCAAATGGCCGGCCCTTTAATTTGCCTGGCAATAGCCTGAACTGCTTTCATTTCACCCGGTGAAGATACCGGGAAGCCGGCTTCGATAATATCGACCCCGAGACGGGCAAGCTGCCGGGCCACCTCGACTTTTTCGTCATAATTAAGGCGGGCTCCGGGGGTTTGTTCACCGTCGCGTAAAGTGCTGTCGAACAGATAAACCTTTTCTGCCCCAATGGGAATGTTCACAGTGCCGTCGATCACAATCTCCTCCATTCTGGGATAAAATAATTAAAAATAAAAAAACCTTCGCCTAAGAGACGAAAGTTATTTTCGCGTTACCACTCTTCTTGGCGGCATAA
>SLRT01000086.1 GCA_007130825.1 Syntrophomonadaceae bacterium
CAGAAGAGGTGTCTGACGAACCGGAGCTATCTGAGTCATCGCTGTCCGACTCACTGGAGCTGCTTTCAGAGCTTGTCTCCGCTGAATCTCCTGAATCTGCTTCACTGTCGGCAAAGGCGACAGCCGGGATGAGCATAATCGCCAGGGTAATGATAACGACAAAGAGGATTCTTGATTTGCCCTGTTTTAGTGTTTTAGTTGTCATTTTCATTTCCCTCCCTTCTAAATTTAATTTGGTCCGTACATAATAAAAAGGTGAGGCTGGTTTCACTATTTGCTCTCCCCGGTTCAAGTGACCATTTAAAACCAGGCTTCATTGCAGCCTCACCCTTATTTGGCTATATTTTTTACAAGTATAACATATAACTGTTCATTGCCAATAAAAAGAAAAATTCTTACATTATATAACATCAAATAAATCAATTATTATAGGGGTCATTTTCAAATCCAACTTTATGGCGCTGGCTTGTCCAAGTTGGGGTAAGGTTATCATTTCTATTAGCCTGTTTATCCCGGGACCGCTTTTTGATTACATTCATTTCATCTTTAATCTATAAGCTTTCCACTTTCCCATTCACCTTTATGCCTTGTACCGTCCGGTTCAGTCCATATTCCTTTACCGTGGGGTTGATTTTCTTTCCATTGCCCTTCATAACTTGACCCATCCGGATTGGTCACCTTTCCCTGACCTTGAATCATGCCTTTTGCAAATTCTCCAACATACTCGGACCCATCCGACATAATTAATTTTCCCAGACCGTGTCTCTGGCCATCTATAAAATCTCCATCATATTTATCTCCGTCCGGGTGGGACCATGTTCCCTGGCCGTGGAAACGGCCTTCTTTCCACTGCCCTTCATATTCAGATCCGTCCGCGTTTGTTACTTTTCCATGCCCGTGGATCATATTAGCTTCAAATTCGCCTTCGTATGTTGTTCCATCCGGGGTGACCAATTTACCCTGACCTTGCCTCATCCCGTCTATAAATTCTCCCACATACTTTTCTCCGTCCGGATGCGTCCATGTCCCCTGCCCGTGAAACCGATTTTCTTTCCACTGCCCTTCATATTCAGATCCGTCCGGGTTGGTTACTTTGCCGTTTCCGTGGATCATGTCAGCTTGAAATTCACCCTCGTATTCTGTTCCGTCGGGAGTAATTAAAGTGCCCTGGCCTTCCCTTCTGCCTTCTTTATAATCTCCGACATATTTATCACCGTCCGGATGGCTCCACGTCCCTGTGCCATGGGGTTGATTGTCCTTCCACTGCCCTTCATATTCAGATCCGTCCGGGTTTGTTACTTTTCCATGCCCGTGGATAATGTTAGCTTCAAATTCGCCTTCGTATTTTGTTCCATCCGAGGTGACCAATTTACCCTGGCCTTGCCTCATCCCGTCCATAAATTCTCCCACATACTTTTCTCCGTCCGGATGCGTCCATGTCCCCTGCCCGTGGAACTGGCCTTCTTTCCATTGACCCTCGTATACTGTACCATCCGGATTGATCATTGTTCCCTGTCCATGTCGCTTGTTATCTTTAAAATCTCCTTCATACTTTCTTCCATCGGGATAGGTCCAGGTGCCCTGCCCATGAGCCTTATTATTTGCAAAATCGCCTACATATTTTTGTCCGCTGGGCCAACTATAAGTCCCCTGGCCATCAGCCTTACCTTCCAGATAGCTTCCTTCATATTTTCTACCGTCCGGCCAGATAAAGAGACCCTGGCCATCAAAATTACCATTTTTAAATTCGCCTTCATATCTCCTTCCGTCCGGGTATGTAATTGTTCCCCGGCCATGAGGTTCGTTGTCTTTTAATTCACCGCTGTAAGTACCACCATCCCAATCAACAGTGTCCTCAGCACTGCAACCAGCGGTCAGAAACAAGCAACCGGTAAATAGTGACATAAGCAATAAAATAATTATTTGTTTTGATGATCTCCATTTAAACAAGATCGGTAACACTCCCCTTTAGTGCTACGATTATAATACATGATAAGTAGTAAATGCAATTACCACTGCATTATTTTCAACGTTTTATCGCCATTGAAAAGGCCTATAATCATTGTGTCAGCAGCCAATACTGGATACTTTGCAAGTTCACATTTTGTCAATTCAGCACTAGTTTGGCTACTGATAATCATAAGTGTGGCTATAAAATGCCTCATTTATAAAAAACTTTTCCCCGGGCGAAGATTAAATTACCTTAAACTGGTTATTTCCCTGCAGGCGATAATGCGTGTTTTTGAGAACCAGGATAAATCAGTTCTACTCCCCGGGTAATAACAATTTTAGCGTAAAGTAATAGTTAAACTGGAATCGGGGAGGAAAAACTGCCGTGCGAACGATTTTCAGTTACTGCTGTTCCCGTGTTAGAAAAGATATGTTATAATTAAAGCAACAAAATAAATTGCAGACTCCGAGCCTTTTCACCTACAGTTACTAACAACTATGGTGGAAGGCCTGGGTTGGGGGAGAAATCCCCCCGCCTCCCGTGCTTGGAAAGGAGACTATGCCGTCAGGGCCGCGTTTTCTATCTAGAGGAGGCGCGGCTTTTTTATTTAATAGGGGTGTTTGAATGAAACTAATGCGGGTCACCAACCCTGAAGACGTTTTTAACATAATTTCCGAACACTTTGCAGCTCTGGATAAGGAAAAACTAAGCCTGGAAAATGTTGGGGGATACTACCTGGCCGAAACGATTTATGTCCCCGAGGATGTGCCCGACTTCAACCGCTCGACGGTTGACGGGTATGCCGTTACTGCCAGAGACACTTTCGGGGCCGGAGAAGGCATGCCGGCCATGCTGGAGTGCATCGGCGAGGTGTTGATGGGTCGGACTGCTCCGTCGATTAAAAAAGGCCAGTGCTGCCTGGTTCACACCGGTGGCATGCTGCCGGCAGAAGCCGATGCTGTGATTATGATCGAAGATACTGAACTGACCGGCTCCATGCTGCAGTGTCTGCGCCAGGTTGCGCCCGGTGAAAATGTTATTCACCGGGGCGAAGACCTGAAAAAAGGCGATGTGAGCCTGTTTAAGGGGCGGCAGCTGCGCTCACCGGAAGTCGGTATGCTGGCTTCACTGGGCATAACCGCGGTTGATGTGCATCGCAAACCGGTAGTCGGGTTTTTTTCTACCGGGGACGAACTGGTCGATTACAGCAAACGTGAACTCAAACCCGGTCAAATCAGGGACAGCAATGCCCCGGCTTTGCTTTACCTGGCCGAGCAAAACGGAGCCGCGGTTAAATACGGCGGCATTCTGCCCGATCAGTTTGATACTTTTCTGGAACAGAGCCGCACTATGCTCGAAGAAGTGGACCTGCTGGTCTTTTCGGGGGGGAGTTCCGTGGGAACCCGCGATTACACCGCCCGGACAATGCAGGAACTGGGCAAACCCGGCCTGCTGGTGGAAGGAATATCCATTCAACCGGGAAAACCGACTCTTCTGGCTAACTGTAACGGCAAACCGGTACTCGGCCTGCCCGGACATCCTGTATCTGCCTTAAATATCTTTG
Organism: Syntrophomonadaceae bacterium; assembly: GCA_007130825.1. GTDB lineage: Bacteria > Bacillota > Dethiobacteria > DTU022 > DTU022 > B1SED10-74M. Next base: position 3,516 of record SLRT01000086.1, read on the forward strand.
CCATATTCGGTAAATCTATTCTAGATTGCCTGGCCGGAAGGAAAGAAAAACAGTTCAAACCAAGCATCAAGGCGGTTTTGGCCCGCAATATTTCTTCCCGCTCCGGTCGCACCGACTACGTGCGTATTAAGCTTGAAGAAACTCCAGATGGCCTGAGTGCTGTTCCCGTTTTTGGACGCTCCGGTATGCTGCGCACTCTGGCTGAAGCAGACGGATTGCTGGTCATCCCGGCTGAAAAAGAAGGCCTGAGCAACGGTGAACAGGTGGAGGTCGAGATTTGGGAATAGAACAGGAAAAGAAATCGCATCTTAGAATGATATGTTAGTTAAATAAATTATTTTTATCTGAAAATGAACATTAACTCGGAGGTGCCTGTTGCGAAAAGTATACTTGAGTAACACTCCCCGGCAGGGAGCTTTGATAAAATTTTTAGACGGAGTTAAAATAACCCGCCGCACAGAAACTGCGGCTGTCCCTGATACCCTGGGCCGGGTAACCGCTGAGGCTGTATTTGCCCGGCTTTCTATGCCCGGTTATCATGCTGCAGCCATGGACGGTATCGCAGTGCAATCTGAAAAGACTTTCGGGACTTCGGATCAAAATCCTCTTATCCTTAAACCGGAAGTGGAATACCACATTATTAATACTGGAGAACCCCTTCCTTCCGGATTCGATGCGGTGATCAAAGTAGAAGATGTCCAATTCCTTGCTGATAAGCAAGCTGAGATCCTTGCTCCGGCTACTCCCTGGCAGTATGTCCGTGCTGTCGGTGAAGATGTCGTGGCCGGAGAGTTGATCGTGCCTGCCCGGCACTGCCTGCGGCCTCCCGATCTCGGAGCCCTGCTGGCCGGAGGCATTACTGAAATTAAACTGCTGGCAAAACCACAGGTTGCGGTCATCCCCAGCGGCTCAGAGATTGTCGATCCCGGTGAAAAGCGCAATAAAGGCAGCATCCCTGACTTTAACAGCACTGTAATTGCTTCTTTCCTGCAGCAGTGGGGAGCTGAAGCTGCCATACTTCCCCCTGTGCCCGATGATCCCGATCAGATCCGGGAAACTTTAAGCAGCGCCCTGGAAGATTTCGACCTGGTTATTATCAATGCCGGTTCATCAGCCGGAGAAAAGGATTATACTTTTTCCGCTATCGAAGACCTCGGAGAAGTTTTTATACACGGTGTGGCTACCCGTCCCGGCAAACCGACCATCCTCGGATGCGTCGATCATAAACCGGTGGTTGGACTGCCCGGCTACCCGGTCTCTGCTTACCTGAGCCTGGAATGGTTCGTCCAACCATTGATTTATCAGTATCTGGGCCTGCCTCTTCCGCAGCGCGAAAAAATGCCGGTAACCCTCGGGCGCAGGGTTGTTTCGGAAGTAGGAGTGGAAGAATTTGTGCGGATGACGGTAGGTTTTGTTAATGAGCGCTATATCGCCAATCCACTGACCCGGGGCGCAGGGGTAACCATGTCCCTGGTGCGGGCCGACGGCCTGCTGGTGATTCCTGCCAATTCGCTTGGTTATGAACAGGAAGAAACAGTGGAAATCGAGCTCTACCGGCCGCAAAACGAACTGCGATACAATTTACTGGCCGCGGGCAGCCACGACCTGATTATTGATCTGCTGGCCACAGCCCTTAAAGAACGGGATCCGCGCCTTCATCTTTCATCTGCTCATCTCGGCAGTATGGGAGGCATTGCCGCTGTCGGGCGCGGTCAGGCCCACCTGGCCGGGGTCCATCTATTCGATCCTGAAACTGAAGAATATAACTGGCCCTACATTAAGAAACTGCTCCCCGGCCATAAATTGCACCTGCTTAACCTTGCTTACCGGATGCAGGGCTGGATAGTACCCCGCGGCAATCCAGACGGAATAGAAGCGATCGAGCAGTTGGCCGATTTAAAACTAAGCTTTATTAACCGTCAGAAAGGAGCCGGAACCCGTCTTCTTTTTGACCACCTGCTCCGGGAAGCGAACCTTTCCTCGGACCAAATTTATGGTTATAAACGCGAAGAACATACCCACTTGAATATTGCAGCCGCCGTGGCAGCCGGAACAGCCCGGATCGGCCTGGGCATTATGCCGGCAGCCAGGGCTTTCGGGCTCGACTTTATTCCGCTTATCGAGGAGCGCTACGACCTGTTGATCAGTGATGCTTTTTACAACAGCCCTGAATTTAAAATATTGCTTGATATTATTAACGATCCTCAATTTCAAAAGCAGGTGGAAGCGATGGGCGGCTACAGCTTAAGGAATGCCGGCCGTATAATTGAAAAAACTTAAAAGGAAATGCAAAATGGCCATAAAGAGGAAAAACATAATCTCGATCTATAAATATTTTTACCGCTACTTGCCAATCTCAAAAACTAGTTGCTCGATAAAAAATTAAGCGAACAGATCTATTGCAAAAAGGAGCTAAAGACTATGCTATTAACCGACGGACAGGGAAGAAAACACGATTATTTAAGAATCTCGGTAACCGACCGCTGTAACCTGCGCTGCGTTTACTGCATGGGCGATGACGGTATTGAACAGACTTCCCACAGCGCAATTTTAAGCTATGAAGATATACTCAAAGTGGTTTTTGCCGGAGCAGAAATAGGCATCAGCAAAATTCGAATTACCGGAGGGGAACCGCTGGTTCGGAAAAACCTGGTTAAACTGATCCGTAAAATTGCTGCCGTTCCGGGTATCAGCGATCTGGCCATGACAACCAACGGAACGCTGCTTCCCCGTTATGCCGCCGAACTGAAAGAAGCAGGCCTGAAGCGGGTCAACATCAGTATAGACTCGCTCAACCCGGTTAAATACCATAATATTACCCGCTGCGGTGAGCTGCAGCAGGCCCTGGCGGGTATTGAAGCGGCACTTCAACACGACTTAAAACCGGTCAAACTTAACACTGTCTTGATCAAAGGGGTTAATGACGATGAAGTGCTTGATTTCCTGCAGCTGGCCCGGGAAAAGCCGCTCCATATCCGCTTTATTGAATATATGCCGATTGGCGATCACGACCTTGGTTACAGTAATCATTACCTGCCGCTCAGCTATATCCGGGAAACGGCCGAAAAAGCAAAGCTGCCTTTAACCCCTGTACCCCTGCCCGGTGGTGCCGGTCCGGCTGAGTCATACAACATAGCCGGGGGGAAAGGAACAATCGGTTTAATCCATCCAATCAGCAAGCACTTTTGCGACAGCTGTAATCGCCTGCGCCTGACAGCGGAAGGTGCACTTAAGGCCTGTTTGTACTGGCAGGATGAAAAGCCCGTACAACCGGTCCTGGACGATAAAAAAGCGCTGCAAGCCCTGATAAGAGAAGTGCTTAGCAGCAAACCGCTTGAACACCAGATGACCGCCGACGGCAAGTGCGGTTTGGTCAACCCGGGAACAATGCGCACCATGTCCAAAACTGGAGGGTAAGTGCCTAAAATTTCATTTAGTTATATGGAGAGCTATCGTCTTCGCGTTAGAACAAACCGCAAAGGATTGCGGCTGTTAATGATAATCGATTTTTAACTACGGAGGTGGGGATTTGCCGCCGGTAATGATTCACCTGGTTGCAGCCTGTTCAAAAACGGGTAAGACAACACTTCTTGAAAAACTGCTGCCCGAGTTGAAACAGCGCGGCCTGAAGGTAGCTGCCCTGAAAGGGCATCTTCAGCATTACGATCTTGATCTCCCCGGCAAGGACAGCTGGCGTTTTGCCCGGGCCGGCGCCGATGTCTCGGGGTTAACCACCCCTGAGGGATATATCTTAACCGGTTCCGGCAAGGGCAAAAGCGGCAATGAAGCCGCCGCCGAGATGCTAAAGGATATCGATTTAGTTCTTGTTGAAGGAAATAAAAAAAGCGAAAATCCAAAAATAGAGCTTGTTCGCAGCGAAATAAACCCCGATCCTCTTTTACTCATCAACACTATAGCCGTTGTCACAGACCGCAAAGATCTTAACATCGACATTCCGATCATAGATCTGGATGATTATTCCACCCTGGCCAATTTTATTTACAACCGGTTCTTTGTTCGCAAGGGGAAGACAAACGAGGATCCGGGCAGCGATAACAATACCTCTTCAGGCACTGGTGAAGAGCTTACCCATTTCGACCAATCAGGGCGGCCCAGAATGGTCGACGTATCCATGAAAGGACAGACCGGCCGGGAAGCATACGCCCATGGTGAAATAACCATGGCTCCCGAAACACTGGCCCGCATCATTGCCGGCAGCATGGCTAAAGGCGATGTGCTTGGAGTAGCCCAGGTGGCGGCGGTGATGGCAGTAAAGGAAACCGGCCGTCTAATCCCGATGACCCATCCGCTCGGCGTCTCCGCAGTCGAAGTTAATTTTGAACCGGTTGAGAAAGAACCGGCAAGAATTGAAATAGGGGTCAGGGTCAAACTGACCGGCCAAACCGGGGTGGAAATGGAAGCCCTGACCGGAGTCAGCGTAGCTGCCCTGACCATTTACGATATGTGTAAAGCCATCGACAAAAGTATGACCATTCAAAACATTTACCTGGTAGAGAAGAAAGGAGGGCGCTCCGGTCACTACCGCCGCGAGCAAAACTAATGGCTGAAATTATTGCCGTATGCACCAGCCCGGAAAAAGGGCAGCGCAAGAAGAATGTCGGAAATAGTTTATTGATTAAAAATAAGGGACTTGAAGATGATGCCCATGCCGGGTTCGCCCACCGCCAGGTAAGCCTGCTGGCTGAAGAGAGTATTGTCAAAATGACTGCCAAAGGGCTTGAGGTCGGCCCCGGAGATTTTGCTGAAAACCTGACCACGAAAGGAATTGATCTGGTCGGCCTGCCGATCGGAACCAGGCTGCAGGCAGGCCCTGAAGCTGTTTTAAGGGTAACCCAAATCGGCAAGGAGTGCCACAACCGCTGTGCAATTTACGACCAGGCCGGAGATTGCGTTATGCCCCGCGAAGGGATTTTTACCGAGGTCTTACGGGAAGGCAAGATCGCGGTTGGCAACAAACTGGACATTAAAAATTCCTATCGTTTTGCGGTGCTTACTGCCAGCGATAAAGGGTCCCGCGGTGAACGAGAAGATAAAAGCGGCCCGGCTATAAGCGAAATACTGCTGCCCTGGGGCGATGTAACCGATTTTCTGATCGTTACAGACGAACAGGACTACCTGGCTAAAGCAATGCGCAAGATGATATCCAAAGGAGCCGATGCTATATTTACCACCGGCGGCACCGGGCTAAGCCCCCGCGATGTTACTCCGGAGGCCACCCTTGAAGTTATAGAGCGGGAAGTACCCGGCATAGCCGAAGCAATCCGCCGGGAAACAGCTGCAGCGACAACCAGGGCCATGCTCTCCAGGGGAGTAGCCGGAATCAGCGGATCAACCCTGATCGTTAACCTTCCCGGCAGCCCGAAAGCTGTAGCAGAATGCCTGGCTGTCATCACGCCAGTGCTTGATCACGCCCTGGAGACGGTTACCGGCCGGGGCGGCGAATGTGCCAGATAGACGGGCAAGCAAACCTTTCAGGGTTTGAAAAGTGATCTGATTACCGGGTCACAAGCATAAAATGCGAAAAACAGGAGTGCACCTCCTGTTTTTTTTTGCAGCCTGTACCTTTTTCACAACTGAGAACTTTCGACTGGATTTCACCAAGCTAAAGGTAAGAGACAATCAGGGTTCTTCTTTTTAGGACAAACCCTTGTATTGCTTCAATTTACTCTTTCAGGGCGCTCAAAATAGAGCGCAGCCGTTCACGGTAGCCGGCGGTTTCGATCACCGTGCCGGTTACCACGATATCGGCTCCGGCCTGGCGGACCCGGCGGGCGTCAATTGCAGTGCGTATACCGCCGCCGACAATTAATGGCACAGTAAGTTCACGTTTAACCGCCCGGATCATTCCAGCCGGAACCGGCTGGGCTGCCCCGTTGCCCGCTTCGAGAAAAACATAGCCCATACCCATATACTGGGCTGTAAGGGCATAGCCGATAGCCTGCCAGAAATTATCCCGGGAAACAAGATCGGCTTCCCCGATCTCACCCAGTTTCATACCGGGCTCAACCATGATATAGCCAATGGATAAAACCTCTACATCCAACCGCTTTAATACCGAAGCCACCTTGGCCTGGGTTCCGCTGATAAACTTGGAATTACGCGAGTTAAGCAGGCTCAGGAAGAGGAAAGCATCGAGGTTCAAACAAATTGACTCTGAACCGGTGGGGAAAAAAAGCACCGGTATCGATATTCTCTGTTTGACCAGTTCAGCTGTTTCGGTCAGGGCTCGTTGGGTAACTCCGGAGGAGCCACCTACAAAAATCAGATCGCTTCCTACTTCCTGAGCTGTTTCAGCCAACTTACCGGCTGCCTCAGGAACCTGACGGGAAGGATCAATCAGGGTTATATGCACAGCACCCTGTAAAAGCTTTTCTTCAATGTACTTTTGGACTTCCATCGCTATTACCTTCTTCTTTTTTGTCTGTCAAGAGTCAATTTTATTTCTATACCGCTCAGCCGCTGTGTATTCGATAAGATTATGTTTTCTTGGAGCCTTAAGCTTATTATAATTGAGATCGCTTGATTTGACAACTGATTGAGAAAACCCGATACGGCCTTTCATAGCTCCTGCTTGAAGCCTTTCTCTGTTTTGTTCGCTATTCCGCTTAGAAGCATGCTCTGTGGGCTATTGATCGGGATTTAAGCCTTGAAAACCAACGGGGCGACTATTTTTCCCGGTTGTCCCGGAAGGCAAAATGCCGTCTTCTACCGCTTAAGTGCCGGACAGGGCAGCCTGTAACTATAATCCTGAACTAGCAATGTGCTCTGAGGTCATTATCATCACAGCAATCCTGTGGTAGTATATGAGTGAATAAAATGGGAGGTTTTTTAAATGAACCTGGTGGAATACAAGGGCAAAAAACCGGTGCTGGGCCAAAGGGTATATGTTGATCCACAGGCAACCCTGATCGGTGATGTAGTCATAGAAGATGGTGTGGGTATCTGGCCCGGCGCTGTCATCCGGGCGGATGAGGCTAAAGTTATATTAGAAAAAGGCGCAATGGTCCTTGAAAATGCCGTTATTGAAGCTGCCAGCGGAAAAGCGGTAACCATTAAAAGCGGCAGTATCATCAGCCACGGGGCTATTATCCACGGCGCTTCTGTGGGCAATAATTGTACTGTAGGAATCGGTGCCACGCTCATGGATAATTCTACTAGCGGTGACTATACCGTTATCGGAGCCGGCGCTCTTGTCACCCCTGGCAAAAAAATACCTGCAAAAAAACTAGTAATCGGTATACCCGGTAAAGAAGTCAAGGATCTCGACTCCGCGGATTTGGCTAATAACAAAAAAGAGTGGGAGCTGTTAGATCAAAAGTTGGATGAATACATAAAAATAAGAGGAATTGCTTATTAAGCACACCGGCAACAAAAACCCGGTAATTATTTATTGCAACCGCTTCTTTGCAGCAATAACGCTACGCTTGACATTTAACACAGCATCCAATAAAACTAAAGCCCGGCACAGGCATCATTAACAGACGCCGCAACGGGCCAGATATACCGGGCCTGGATGTCATATATTTACCGCTTGGAGAATTGTGGAGCGCGACGGGCTTTTTTCAAGCCACATTTTTTGCGTTCTTTCATCCGCGGATCACGGGTCAGGTAACCATTTTTCTTCAATACCGCCCTGTAACCGTCATCAGCCTGCAGTAAAGCGCGGGCAATTCCATGCCTGATTGCTCCGGCCTGCCCGGAAAAACCTCCACCTTCCACCTTGGAGATTACATCGAAACTGCTTTCGGTTTCTGTGGACACTAACGGCTGCCTGACAATCAGCTTAAGCGTTTCCAAGCCAAAAAACTGATCCATCTCCTGGCCATTAATGATAATCCTGCCGTTACCCGGCAGCAAACGTACTCTTGCTACAGACTCTTTTCGGCGTCCTGTACCTATATATTGCACTTCGCTCAAGAATCAGGGCCTCCTTCCTTCATTTCATCCGGCCCTTCTCCCGGACTCAGCGGCTGCTGAGCCTGGTGAGGGTGCTGGTCGTCTCTGTAAACACGCAATTTTTTTAACATTGCCCGCCCCAGCCGATTGTGGGGAAGCATACCGCGAACGGCCAGGTAAACTGCTTTATCCGGTTTTTTATCGAGTAAAGTGGCATAATTGACTTTCTTCAGGCCACCCGGATACCCGGAGTAGCGGTAGTAATATTTTTGCTCCAGCTTGCGTCCGGTCAGGACCACTTTCCCGGCGTTGAGAATTATAACGTGGTCACCGGTATCCAGGTGAGGAGTATATTCCGGCTTATGTTTACCCTTTAACAATCTTGCTGCTTCCGTAGCCACCCTGCCCAGGGGGCGTCCGGCGGCATCGATAATATGCCAACTTCTTTTAATATCATTTGTTTTGGCCATGTATGTAGTACGCATTTATACTCTCTCCTTTAAGCTTTTCCAGTCAAGCCACAACCTTCATTTTAATATACCGGTTTTGCCCTGTCAAGCTAAAAACTCCGCTTACCGCTGATTATTGGCTAAAATATTTATTTGTTGGGGCTATTGCCGCTCTCTTTTTAAAGGACCATTCTTTTCTTGTTAATAATCATGATCGTAGATGACCTTCTCCAGGCAAAGCCCCCATGCCGGAGCAGTAGGACCGGCGGCTGCTGCATTACTGCCGTTTAGGGCCTCTTTTATTTCCGGCAAACCAAGCTTTTCCCGGCCGGCTCTAATCAAAGTACCGGTAATCAGGCGGACCATGCGGTAAAGAAAGCCGCTGCCCGCAAAGTATAAAACAAGGAGCTGCTCCTGGGAACAGTCCTTTATATCAACCTGATAAAGAGTGCGCTTTGTTTCAACGACATGGCTTCCTGCAGCCTGAAAAAATTTAAAATCGTGGTTGCCTTCAAAGAGTAGCGCTGCTTCTCTCATTATATCCAGGTTTAGCCTGTCGGGCAAATGCCAGCTGTAAAGGCGCTTCATGACCTGGGGAAAATGAGCCCGGTCCAGAGTATAGCTGTATAGCTTTCGCCGGGCATCAAAACGGGGATGAAAACCTTTTTCCACCTGTAACGCCCCGGTAATTACCAGATCAGGCGGAAGCAGGGCATTAAGAGCTTGAGGCAGCTTTTCATCAGCAATTTGAAAAGGCGCCGTAAAAGCGGCGGCCTGCCCCCGGGCATGGACACCGGCATCGGTACGGCCGGCCCCGATAATCCGTACCGGCTGTTTATATATTATCCGCAGAGCATACTCAAGGGCTTCCTGAACGGTGTAAGCGTTTTCCTGGATCTGAAACCCGCTGTAGTTCGTTCCGTCATAGGTTATGCGCAGTAAGGTGTTAAACAAAACAAGCTCCCCCGCATTGTTTTATAAACCAGCCAGCCAACAAATACCGTGCTTCCTGATAAAAGTGAAACCAGCATTTCCACACTCAGCACTTTAAGCTACAGCCCGCCTGTTTTTGCTAGAAGCCGAAGGTGTAAGTTACAAACAGCAGCATAATAACAAAGGCGAGCACAGCCCAATCCCTGGGTAATATTACGTCTTCATGCATGCGGGTCCTTTTTGCCCCTATGCGGTAACAGCGCGCTTCCATAGCCAGGGCCAGTTCGTCAGCCCGGCGGAAAGCGCTAACGAAAAGAGGAACGATTAAAGGAACGAGGCTTCTGGCTTTGCGGAAAATCGAACCGGTTTCAAAATCGGCCCCGCGTGCCAGTTGGGCCCGCATTAACCGCTGGCTTTCTTCCATCAGGGTCGGAATAAAACGCAGAGACACAGACATAATCATCGCCACCTCTTCAGCGGGCAAACCGACATAGCGCAGCGGTTTTAAAAAGTAACCCATCCCGTGGGTGAGGGAAAGCGGGGTGGTTGTCAGGGTAACCAGCAGTGAAAATAACACCAGGGCTGCCAGACGGGTAACTATAAACAGCCCTTCTATTACCCCTTCTGACTCCACGGTGATAAAACCGATTCTCACCAAGACAATTCCCCCACTGGTAAAAAAGAAATAGATGACCAGGGCAAAAAGGGCTATAAACAGAACCGGGCGCAACCCGCGCAAAAGGTAACGAAAGGGAACTTTGGCCAGTGCAAAAAGAAGCAGGGCAAATGCCAGGAACGCGGCTAAAGCGCTGTATGTTTCCAGGGTAAACAGCAGGATTAAGATTAAGACCAGTGTCAATATTTTCAGGCGCGGATTGAGGCGATGGATCAGGCTTTCTCCAGGCAGGTATTGTCCCAGGATAATGCTCCGGCTCATGGCTTATACCGCCTCTTCATATTTTTGATCTCACCCCTCGCCTCCTGGAGAGTATAGACCGCTGTTTTTACCGGCAGGCCTTTTTCAGCAAGTTCGTGCATTATTTCAGTTACCGGCGGCAGGGTCAGGCCCAGTTCATAAAGCTGTTTCCGTTTGTTAAAAATATTTTCTGCTGGACCGGCCATAACCAGGCGCCCTTGATTTAATACCAGCACGCTGTCTGCAAGGGCTGCTGCTTGATCTAAATGATGGGTCGAAATAATTACTGTCAAACCATCTTTTTGATTCAGAGCGGTAAGCAGGTTGTACAGGTTTTTCCTGCTAATCGCATCGAGTCCGACAGTCGGTTCGTCAAAAATCAGCACTTCGGGCTGCAAAGAAAGAACTGCTGCAATAGCCACAAGGCGTTTTTGCCCTGCGCTAAGCCGAAATGGATGCCTGTTTCTAAACTTTTCCGCCTGCATGCCGACTTTTTCCAGGGATTCGTTTACTCTTTTTTCCACTTCACTTTCGTCCAGGCCGAGATTACGCGGAGCAAAAGCTATTTCATCAAAAACTGACTCAGAAAAAAACTGTTCCTCGGGTATCTGAAAAACCAGCCCTATACGCCGTCTTAAGCGGAGCAACTCATGTTTATTCGAACCGACAGCGATCCCCTCGAATAAAACCCGGCCAGAGGTCGGCCTGAGCAATCCATTCAGGTGCTGGATCAAGGTAGATTTGCCTGACCCGGACGGCCCGATAATCAGTGCAAATTCACCCTGCTGAAGGTTAAAAGAAACATCTTGTAATGCTTCGGTGGCAAAAGGGGTCCCGGGCATATAGGTATGCGTCAGTTTTTCCGTTCCAATGAACATATGCTGTCCACCAGCTCCCGGTTATGCAGTATTTGCGGCGGTAAGCGATAACCGTCTTCACGAAGTAAGGCAGCCAGCTCGACTGCGGCTGGCCCCTGTAATTTTAGTTCATGCAGCAGTGAAAGATCGGTAAGAACATCTTCCGGGGAGCCCTGGACAATCAACTGACCCTCGTTTAGAACCACAATCCGATCGGCCCAGGCTGCTTCTTCTGGAAAGTGGGTAACATGAACCACGGCAATGCCCTGCCTTTTATTTAAATCTCTGACCGTGTCAATCACATCCTGGCGGCCGGCCGGATCAAGCATGGCTGTCGGTTCGTCCATCAGTATACACCGCGGTTCCATGGCCAGTACACCGGCAATGGCCACCTTTTGTTTCTCCCCGCCGGACAGTAAATGCGGAGGTTGCCGCAGCAATTTACGCAGGCCAAGCAAGCAGGCAACATCTTCCACTCTCCGGCGTATCTCGGCCGGTGGAAGGGCCAGGTTTTCCAAGCCGAAAGCGATGTCTTCTTCGACTGTAGTAGCGACAAGCTGGTTATCAGGGTTCTGAAAAATCATTCCACACGCCTGTCGAACCGCGGGCAGTGTTTCTTCATTTGCCGTAGAGATACCCTGCACCAATATTTCTCCGCCAAAAGGGGTTAAAAGGGCATTAAAAAGTTTCAACAAAGTGGTTTTTCCGGAACCGTTGGGGCCGATCAGGGCCACATACTCGCCCTGCGCTACAGTAAGGTTAATACCGGAAAGTGCAGGCCAAACAGTTTCTCCTTCACCCGGATAATAATAATCTACATTCTTAGCTTCAACTATGGCAGCAGACCGGCTTACCATCTGAGTTAATCGGAGATGAGCTCCAGGATAACCATCGGAGCTCCGTCTCCCCGTCTCGGTCCTTTTTGAATAATCCGCGTGTAGCCGCCTTCCCGATTTTCCATCTTCGGGCCGATCTTTTCAAAAAGACTGGTGACCACGTCTTCATCCAACAAAAAAGAAATGGCCTGGCGGCGAGCATGCAGATCTCCTCTTTTGGCCAGGGTAATCATTTTCTCAGCAATCGGCCGGCTTGCTGCTGCTCTGGCAGCTGTAGTTTCAATGCTGCCCGAGCGCAATAATGAGGTAACCAGACCCCGTAACAGGGCTCTCCTGGGACCGCTTTTTCGACTCAGCTTCTGGTATGACATTCTTTATTTCCTCCTTGAAGACTTCCTTGAAAACTTACTCTCCCCTGTTTTCGAAGCTCAAGCCAAGCTCATCCAGCTTTTGCTCCACTTCTTCCAGCGATTTTTTGCCCAGGTTACGCACTTTCATCATTTCATCTTCCGGCTTGCGGACAAGTTCTCCAACCGTATTAATTCCCGCTCGCTTGAGGCAATTGTAAGAGCGCACCGAAAGATCAAGTTCTTCTATGGTCATTTCAAGAATTCGCTCTAAGTCTTCTTCTTTCCGGTCAGATGTAATTTCGACTTCATCAACCTGCTCAGTAAGATTAACAAACAGGGCGATATGGGTGCTCAAAATCTTTGCCGCCAGACTAATCGCTTCATCCGGCCTGATGCTGCCGTCGGTCCAAACTTCCAAAGTCAACTTATCATAATCGGTAACCTGTCCGACCCTGGTATCCTCAACGCGGTAATTAGCCTTACGAATCGGCGAAAACATCGAGTCTACAGGTATTATCCCGATTGGCTGCTGTGGCATTTTATTCCGCTCAGCCGGGACGTAGCCCCTCCCGTTAACCGCAGACATCTCCATATATACCCTGGAATTTTCTTCCAAGGTGCAGATGTGTTTTTCCTCGTTCAACACTTCGACATCAGAAGGAGCCTTGATATCTTTGGCTTTAACAGCTCCCGCCTGATCGGTGTCGATGGTCAAAGTCTGCGGTTCATCAGAATGTATTTTTAAAGAAACGCCTTTTAAATTAAGAATTATCTCAATCGTATCTTCCAGCACTCCGGGCAGGTTGGAGAAATCATGTAGGGCTCCGTCAAATTTCACATTGGTTATCGCTGCTCCGGGCAGAGACGATAAAAGAATTCTGCGCAGAGCGTTGCCCAGGGTGATTCCATAACCTCTTTCCAGCGGTTCCACCACAAACTGGCCGTAATTATTCTGATCGTCTTTTTGCACATACTCAATTTTCGGCTTTTCAATTTCAATCATAATATTTCCTATTTACCCTCCTCACCTAATATATTGAGGGTGCGTTAATTACCGGGAATAAAGTTCTACAACGAGATGTTCTGTGACCGGCACATCGATTTCTTCACGCTGCGGAATTCTCAGGACACGGCCTTCAAGCTTTTCAAGATTTGCTTCCAGCCAGTCCATTGTACCCTGCTGTTCTCTTGCCTCAAAAATTTCTTTAAACACCGGCTTGTTTTTTCTGTTTTCCCGGACCGCAACCAAATCACCGACCTTAACCAGGTAAGAAGGAATATCTACCTTGCGGCCGTTGACCTCAAAATGGCCATGGTTAATCAAATGTCTCGCTTCAGAGCGAGATCGAGCCAACCCCAAACGAAAAACTACATTATCCAGACGGCTTTCCAAAAGCTGCAGTAATATTTCACCGGTAACTCCTTTACGACGATCAGCTTCTTTAAAATAGCGACGAAACTGTCTTTCCATAATCCCGTAAATACGGCGCGCTTTCTGCTTTTCGCGCAGCTGAAGGCCAAATTCAGAAAACTTCTGACGGGCCTGCCCGTGTTCTCCCGGGGCGTAAGCATGGCGCACTACGGCACATTTATCAGAAAAACAGCGATCCCCTTTCAGGTAAAGCTTTTCTTTTTCTCTGCGGCACAATCGACAAACTGCTCCTGTATAGCGTCCCATTTAGAAAATGTTACACCTCCTTAACGAAATAAATTAAAATAACTAGACCCTTCGCCTTTTCGGGGGACGGCATCCGTTATGCGGAATCGG
>SLRT01000027.1 GCA_007130825.1 Syntrophomonadaceae bacterium
GACGCTACGTGGAATGATGCCATAAAAGGGACGATCGATACGGTCGCCCCTTTTTCTTTTTATTTCAAGCGTTGAATTTTTATCTATTGCTTTGTTTGTTATTCCCTGATTCTTTGCAATAAATCTTGTATTCTGCCTTTATTTGCCGGTTATGATATAATCATGCTGGACAATTAATCAAAGTATGTGTTTAATGGGAGTTGTTATTCAATGCAGCGCAAACGGGTGGCGGTTATTTTCGGCGGACGTTCGGGAGAACATGTTGTTTCTCTCCGTTCAGCAGCTTCGATCATGGAAGCTATTGATAAGGACAGCTTCGAAGTAGTCCCTATCGGTATTACCAGGGAAGGCGCCTGGCTGGCCGGGCCCGATGCCTGGCTTTCGCTTTGGGAAAATCGGCCGCCCCGGGAAGCGACACCGGCGGTTTTGTTAACCGACCCCACCCGTCCCGGATTGCTTGTACAGTCGGCAGTTTCTTCTTCAGAATGGATTCATCAGCCCCTTGATATAATCTTTCCGGTATTACACGGCACTTACGGTGAAGACGGTACTATCCAGGGTTTAATTGAAATGGCCGGGCTCCCCTATGTCGGTTCCGGTGTGCTTGCTTCCAGCACTGCAATGGATAAAGTGAACATGAAAATACAATTTAGAGAATACGGTTTGCCTGTAGCCCCTTATATCTATTTTTACCGCTGGCAGTGGAGTGACCATAGGGATGAATGGGAAGAACAGGTCAGAGAAAAAATAGGATATCCCTGCTTTATCAAACCGGCCAATCTCGGTTCCAGCGTCGGTATTAACAAGGTTCATTCTAGCGGCAACCTGGCTGTGGCGGTTGAAGAAGCGCTGCTTTATGATGAAAAGGTGATTGTTGAAAGTTTCATAAAGGGAAGGGAAATTGAGTGCAGCGTGCTCGGTGATATCGAACCTCAGACATCTCGTCCGGGGGAGGTAATTCCCTGTAATGAATTTTATGATTATCGGGCTAAATATATTGACGATCGCTCCGAGCTGGTTATACCGGTTGAGCTGGGTGCAAAAATGGAAAGTATGGTCAGGAAGTATTCCGGTAAAGCCTTTCAGGCCGTAGAAGCTAGCGGCTTGGCCAGGGTAGATTTCCTTGTCGATTCGATCGCTGAAACGATAACCTTGATCGAGATTAACACAATACCAGGATTTACCAGTATAAGCATGTATCCCAAGCTTTGGGAGGCAAGCGGAGTCAGTTATGACGAGCTGGTGCGCCGGCTTTTAGAGCTTGCCGAGATTCGTTTCCAACGCCGCCGGGAATTAATGTTCTCTCCGCCCGAATAATGAAACCGCTTATCCCACTCCAGCTGTTATAATTGTATTACCGGGATCATTGATTGGTGCAATTTTGTTTCCGCCCAGCCTATCACCTTAACTGGAAGCAGGAATAGCAGCCCTTCATGTAGAAAATTGTCTTGATCATACATGGATCCAAAAGCGGAAATGAAGGCATGAGATTCCAGGTTTCTAATAAAGTTAACATGATCTTTTATGATCAGCCTGTCTTCTGCCACCGGTTTAACCGGTATCTTTAAATGGGGTGAGTTTGATTAAAGAGGAACACCAACAGTCACTTTTAGACTTGATGAATAAAACTAAATCCGCCCCGCTGAAACAGGAGAGTTCAATTTCCTTACCGGTGCATGAAGATTCTGTAAAAAAACTGGATCAGTTAAAAGAAACCTCCCTGAATTGCTTTCGCTGTTCCTTAAGACAGGGATGCCAGCAGGTTGTTTTCGGTGTGGGCAATCCGCACGCGCACCTGATGCTGGTCGGTGAAGGCCCGGGCAGTGATGAGGATCGTTTGGGAATGCCTTTTGTTGGCCGGGCGGGCCAATTACTGGATCGAATCTTGGAAGCAGCCCAGATAAAGCGCGATGAAATCTATATTGCTAATGTTGTTAAATGCCGCCCCCCAAATAATCGGCTGCCTTTTCAATCAGAAATTGATACCTGTCTGCCTTACCTGCAAGAGCAAATTGCGATAATTAAACCTCAAATCATTGTTTGCCTTGGAGCGCTGGCCACAAGGACATTAATCGATAAAACTGCCTCTATAACAAGTATCCGCGGACAATGGCATAGAATCGGCGAATGCTTTTATCTGGCTACTTTTCATCCGGCTGCGTTGCTTCGTGACCCCGGTAAAAAGAAATATGTCTGGGAAGATTTTAAGCAGGTTGTAAAGGTGTATAAAAATGCCGATAACGGAGGTTATGGTTAATGAGTAATGAATTGGTTTTAATTATTGATGATGAAAAGACACTGGTTAAGGCTTTAACCTTTAACTTGGAAAGAGAAGGATTTCGGGTTGAGCCGGCTTATGATGGCGAAGAAGCATTGCAGAAAGTATTTTCTTTAAAACCTGATGTTGTCGTCCTTGATCTGATGCTGCCCGCGGTGGATGGTTTTGAAGTTTGTCGCCGTATACGTAAAAAACTCGATGTACCGATTATTATGCTGACTGCCCGCAGCGAAGATATAGATAAAGTCCTTGGTCTTGAACTTGGCGCCGACGATTATCTGACCAAGCCTTTTAATTCAAGAGAATTGGTTGCCCGGATTAAGGCAATTTTAAGACGCAGTACGGCTTTTGAAGAGGAACAAAAAAAACAGATCCAGATTGGCAAACTACAAATTGATCTTCTGCAGCACAGGGTGCGCCTTGAAGGCAAAGAAATTAACCTGACGTCAAAAGAGTTCGCGCTGCTCAGCTTCCTTGCTGTTAATGCCGGCAACGTGTATTCCCGGGAGCAGCTCCTGGAGCAAGTTTGGGGCTACGATTATTATGGTGATGTGCGCACAGTGGATGTGCATATCAGGCACCTTCGGGAAAAAATAGAGGCGGATCCGGCTAACCCGGACTTCATTATTACTGTCTGGGGTACAGGTTATAAACTCAGGGAGGACCTTTAATGTCAAGGTTTTATAGTATACGTTTCCGCCTTACTGCTACATTTTTGGCGATTATCCTGGCAGTGATGTTGCTTATCAGTCTTTTCTTATACAGTACACTTGAGCGTTACCATATGAATAATTTACTGAAACATCTTGAACGTACAGGTTTTCTGGCTTCCGAATTTCTGGTCGGGCATCTGCATGGTCAGATTGATACAATACGCTTGAGCTCACTCGCGGAAAATATCAGCCGCCAGGCTGATGCAAGAGTGGTATTTGTTGATGATCAGGGACAGGTGGTTGGAGATTCTGTGCGGGTCGGAGGTCTTCTCAATCAGGCCCTAGAACAAGAAGATGTTCAACATGCTTTGGAAGGAGAAGTTAGCAACAGCACTACTTATAGCGAAAGAATTGACAGCCAGATCAAGCAGATGGCTATACCGGTAAAAGAAGATAACGACAACGTAATTGGGGTTATCTTTCTGTCAACTTCACTGGAAGAGGTGCAGCAAACCCTTGCCGATATTCGAATTTTTTTGTTTTTAGCCACTGTCCTGGCCATGGCGGTAGTGGGCGGCGGTTCAGTAGCCCTTGCTCGACGCTTCACCGGCCCTCTTGAAGAGCTAACCATGGCTGCAAGAAAGATGTCGGAAGGCAAGCTCGATCAGCACATCGAATTTTCTTCGGAAGATGAGATTGGCCGCTTGGCGGAACAGTTTAATGTGATGGCCAGGCGGCTAAACTATTATACAAACAACTTGAAAAAATTTGCTGCTGATGTTGCTCACGAAGTACGCACCCCGTTAACAACAATGAGCCTGTTGACCAAGTCACTGAAAGAGCATGATATGGAACCGGAACAGCGAAAAGAGTTTGTGGATGACCTCGATCAAGAACTGGATCGGTTGGTTGCCCTGGTTAATGATTTACTCGAGCTTTCAAAGTTGGAAAAGGATGAAATAGAACATGAAGAAGTAAACATGAATATATTGCTCCGGGACATGGTCAAAGAAAATCAATATCGCTTTGCCCATTCTGGCCTGGACTTGATCGATATCATACCGGATCAAAACTTAAAGGTATGTGCTGTACCAAGGCAATTACGCCAGGTTGTTTCCAACCTGCTCGATAATGCCTTAAATTATACCCCTTCAGGAGGAACGGTTACAATAGCCCTGTACAAGGAAAATGGGGAAGTGGTTACCGTGGTGGAAGATACTGGTAATGGCATTCCCAAAGAAGATCAGAGTTTCATTTTTGAACGTTTTTTCCGGGTCGACCGGGCCCGCTCCAGGGAAGGCGGCGGTACGGGACTTGGCCTGGCTATTGTCAGTGAAATCATCGCCAAACATAATGGGCGAGTATGGGTGGAGAGCGAGGAAGGCCGGGGAAGCAGTTTCTATTTTGCCCTGCCGGCTGTTGAAGAATAACTTGTTATGAAAATTTAACAGTTTATCAATAGTTTTTAAAGTTTTTGGTTTTCATTTACGGCCATTATTGTGATACAATATTTATTACTCTGAGTTTAGATTTGAAGGTGCCTGGTTATGAACCGTATTCAACCCTTTTACTATATAGCTGCCCTGGCTGGATTATTTATCCTGGCCGGGTTGTATTTTTTCATTTTGCATTTACTGCCCGAGCCTGAGCATACCGGTGTAACTGTTGAACCTCAGGCGCAGGATCAGGGGGGAGCCCTCTATGATCTTTGGTTTACCAGCGCTGAAATATTTGACCTTAGCGTTGACCATAATTTGACCGGAATACTGTTTAGCACTGATCAAAAAATGGTCAGTTTGTTGGATCAGGAGCGAAAATTGCGCTGGGATAAAAGTTTTTCCACTGCCCCGAAACAAGCAAAAATCTCCTCCTGCGGTAACTATGTGGTTACCGGGACCGAAGGAGGGCTGCTTTCGTTTATCTCTACTGATCAAGAATTCTCCTGGGAAGATGAAGGTTCGCCTGTAGATCTCGTTGCTGTTTCCCCTAACGCTAACTGGGTGGCTGCGGCCCGCTCGGATGCGGAGCAAAAGGAAAGCCATATAGATTTATTTCAACAGGATGGCGAACTGGAGTGGA
>SLRT01000166.1 GCA_007130825.1 Syntrophomonadaceae bacterium
TGATAAACGGATTCGTTTCAATTTCTTCGCCTATAGTCGTAATCGGTCCGTGGCCGGGATATACCATGGTCTCCGGAGGTAAAACTATTATTTTTTCTTTAATACTTTTGATTAATGCAGAATGAGAACCACCGGCCAGGTCAGTCCGCCCGATTGAACCGGCAAAAAGAGTGTCCCCGCTGAATAATGCCGAATTAGCAATAAGGCACACTCCTCCAGGCGTATGCCCGGGCGTATTTATTACAGTCATAGAAAGGTTGCCGAATTCGATCCGCTCGCCTTCAGAAATATATTTATCCGGATCTGGCTGTTTCCTGGAAACTAAACGAAGACCAAATCCCGGGTTGTTGTATAGTTCAAGATCTTTTTGGCAAAGTAGAATTGGAATTTTTAACACTTCTTTCAGCTTTCCGTTCGCCCCGATGTGATCGATATGGCCATGGGTATTAATAATATATTTTATGCGCAAGCCAGAGTTTTTAAGCTTGTCAAAAATCCTTTTTCCATCTGCACCAGGATCAATAACCACTCCTTCTTTAGTTTCAGGACATGAAACCAGGTAGCAGTTTGTGGCAAACATGCCGACGGTTATTGATTTAACATTCATATTGTTCCTTCCTTTTTCCACACTCGTGTTGATCTTATTTATACAAGCATTAGTTAATCATGTCATTTACTGAGTGCCCTGCTGATCTTTCCCAGTCCAGAATTGTCAGGCTGGCCGGCAGGAGATCTGTAAGGTCATTCAATCCGGAATGGATATAGCGACGCAAATTTAGATCGCCAACCAGTAAAGCAGGAACTTTATTCAAAGTATGGTCGCGCTGGGTGAGATCCTCGAGGTTGCCATGATCGCTGGTCAAAACAAGCATTTCTTCATCAGGGTTGATTTGATTGGCCAAAGTGCTGATGAATCGATCCAGAATACTGACCACATAATCTGCTTCTAAATGATCCCCCAAATGACCGGCCAGATCGCTTAAGAAATATTCAAAAAGACAGAAATCATAATTTTTGCTAAGTCTAATTAAGCGTTGTGCTCCTTCTTCAGGTGTAATTAAGGGCACATCAAATTCCATGTGCCGTAAAACCTCATTGGTTATATCCATATAAAGAGCTCTGCCCGCTTTTATGTCATCGATGCTATAAAAAGGCAAACCCCCATAGTATGTAACCAACGTCGAGCAAGAATAACGGCATCCGGGCAAACCACTGCGCAAAGACTCAAAAAACTGGGGACGGTAAGCATTTACAAAAGCAGTTCGAAATCCCCTTGCTTTTAACTGTTTAAATAATGATTTGCCGGCAATCAGTCTTCGAAGTAAATTGTCGGGAAAACCGCTTAAATGCCTGCCCAGTAAAGCTGCTGCATTTACACCGGTAAATATTGAAGCCTGACCGGTTGCACTTTGCGGAAGGCCTTCTATACCAAGTGTAGCATCCAAACCTAATAAAGAGGCCCGAGTTCCAACATAATTTATATATTCCTCTAACAACCCCTTATCGTCAAGTAATCCTGATAATCCGGGTGTCTTATTGTAATAAAACGGATTATCAGCCTGCCGATCACCCAACCCCACGCCGTCAATAAAAATAAAGAGTAAACGCAAAATCCGTCCTCCACCTTCTTCGAACTTGCTCTATTCTTCGATATCCTCTTCGTCCTCTTCCGGGTCTTCCGGTATAAAGGGATCTTCAGGCATTTCATCGGGGCGTTCGTCAAAAGTAAGAGTAGTCTCTCTTTCTTCGCCATTTCTAAAAAAAGTGATAGTAGCAGTATCATCCGGATAGTAAGCAAGCATTTGGTCAAAGAGTTGGGCTATATAATCAATTCTCTGATCATCGATAGCTACTATAATATCACCGTCTCTTAAACCGGCTTCATCTGCCGGGCTGCCTGGGGCCACTTCAACCAGATGAACACCCATATCCGGTTCCGGTTCATCGTAATCCAACCAATCTTCGATCAAAACACCCATATGCGGACGAAGCACTCTTCCATATTCTTTTAAATCTATTATTACTCTTTCTACTGTATTACTGGGTACAGAAAAGCCGATGCCTTCAATACCTGCCAGCGCTATCTTTGCAGTATTAATGCCCACCACTTCACCTTCCAGGTTAACCAGCGGACCTCCACTATTCCCCGGATTTACCACGGCATCTGTCTGGACAAAGGTATAAGCATACTCAGTTCCGGGAATCCTGACCTGGCGCTCAAGAGCACTGATAATACCGGCGGTTACAGTTTGCTGCAGCCCAAGTGGATTGCCAATGGCCAAAACAGTTTCACCAACCCGGCTTTTCTCTGAATCAGCAAACGAAACATAGTCCAGCCCACTTGCCTCAATACGCAGCAAGGCCAGATCGGTCATGGCGTCTGATCCAATTACTTCAGCCAGGTAAAGCCCTTGATCGGGAATAACAACCTTAATCTCAGCTGCTTCAGCAATAACATGTTGATTAGTAATTATATAACCATCATGTGAAATAATTAATCCGGAAGCTGATTCAGTTTGTTCTAAACTAACATCCTGGTCCTCGAAAATATCAATATCAATACGGCTGCTTACCCCGACCACAGACGGCATAACTTGTTCAACCACACCAGGGATATCGCTAAATTTTTCCGGAAAAGGCAATGGTGCTTCTTCTGTGACATCTTTTTCTTCTACAGGATCCGGTTCCGGAATAGTTTCTTCATCCACTACCGGCGTCAGGTAAAAGGAAAATAGACCGTATACAATGGCGGCTCCCAAAAAAAGACCCAGGATACCAAACGATAAATAACCGATAAAAGACCAGAAACCTCCTCGGTTTGATTTTGTATCATAATCATAGCGGCGTTCCAATTAAATAATACCTCCTTATAAGCTTTAATTTTTATTAATCAAAGTGCATCTTTCAACAAACTTCTGTTTGACTGATAATTTATTTTGCGGATTAGCTTGCAGGTAAGGGAATAAATCAGTTAAAAGGCTTTGATAACTAAGTATACAAAACAGTGTATAGCAAGTTTACAATAAGAGCCTGTCCTCGTAAAGGGTGGAAATATTTAAGGAACTTTAGTTAAAATTACTTATTCCCTATTATAAGAAAGCTGCTTGTAGCCTTTTTCGCTAACCCGTTGAATGGATGCTCCCAAATTGATAAGCTTCTGTTCAAAATTTTCGTAGCCGCGATCGATATGTTCCACTGCACTAATCCGGCTTTCGCCATCAGCTGTCAGGGCAGCGATAATCAAAGCCGCTCCGGAACGCAAGTCCGGGGCTGTAATCGGACCTCCCGACAATCGACTGCCGCCCTCTACGAGGGCAGTTCGGCCCTCAACTTTAATCAGGGCACCCATTCTTTTTAATTCGTCTACATGGTTATAACGCCCGTCAAACACATTTTCAGTAATCACACTCAGACCTTCAGCAGCAGTTAGTAAAACCATCCCCGGAGGTTGAAGGTCAGTGGGAAATCCCGGGTAAGGAAAAGTTTTTATATCGGTGGGTACCAGAGGATCTATCGCCTTCACATTGATTTTCTCAGGTTCGACTTCGACTACTGCTCCTATTTCACGTAACTTAGCTGTTATTGCTTCGAGATGTTTGGGAATGACTTCTTCAACAGTAATGTTACCTCTGGTCGTGGCGGCCGCAAGCATAAATGTTCCCGCTTCAATTCTGTCTGGAATAACAGTGTGGGCGGCTCCGGAGAAACTTCTTACTCCGTCGATCCTGATTACATCGGTCCCTGCTCCCCTGATTGAAGCCCCCATCGCATTTAGAAAGTTAGCCAGATCGACGATTTCCGGCTCCTTGGCAACATTTTCCAAAACAGTCCTGCCCTCGGCGCCAGCTGCCGCCAGCATCAGGTTTATTGTCGCCCCGATGCTAACCACGTCCAGATAGATATGAGCACCGACCAGTTTATCAGCTGAAAGAGTGATCATCCCGTGTTCGATACTTATATTTGCCCCTAAAGCAGAAAAACCTTTAAGATGTTGATCAATCGGCCGCGGTCCTAAGTCGCAGCCTCCGGGAATAGGAACCTCTGCACGGCCAAAACGGGCTAAAAGGCTGCCCATAAAATAATATGAGGCCCGCATTTTTTTGACTAACTCGTAAGGCGGGGCAATTTTTGATAAATTTCCCGGGGTTAATTCCAATGCATTTTTGCCGCGCCTGCGAATAGATACTCCAAGGTTTTCTAAAATTTCGATCATCGTGCGTACATCGGTTATATCGGGTAAGTTGTCCAAATAAACATTTTCCGCGGTAATCGCAACAGCAGGCAATATTGCTACTGCAGCGTTTTTAGAACCGCTTATTTTCACCTTGCCCGATAAATTGGCATTGCCTTTTACGATTAAGTTCTCCATACTAACCTCCGCCACAATTATAACATTAAAATACAATAATTATAGTATAATTTTTTTGCCCTGCTCTTAATCAATACTCTCAATGCTCCTGTAATTGTTCCGGAATAACTGTATCTTTTTCCAGGTTGCCGGTAAAGGCATTTATATAGTACTTTTGGTATCCATCCAGCACGATACGCCATACCGGGGGAATATCCCATTTTTCCGCATCATATTCTCCACTGAAATAACCCAGATCTATCTTTTTAATTACCCGTTTGTCGGTGCTGGCCCCAAGTTCAGTTACCAGATTACTTAAAGCCTCGGTTGGAGAAATCACTTCCATTTCCCGATGTAAAACTCGTTCAACCGGCTGCAGGCTATAGACCTCTATTGCCTTAATATGATCAGACTCAATAACCACTTTTAGCTGGCCGGCAAAAATAGGCATTTTATCTAAAGCCTGATAGTAATTAAGAAGTATAAAATCATCTTCATTTTTTTCAAGATAATCAAACATTAGTTCTTCCGGCATTAAGGCGTTGTCTTGTAAATATTCTTCTACCTGGCTTTTAAGTTCGTTTTCCTCGAGATTTACAGAATCCTCAGCCAAAAA
>SLRT01000142.1 GCA_007130825.1 Syntrophomonadaceae bacterium
ATCTCAAATGAAAGAGTATACAGTATAGCTAAAGAAGAACTCCATATTTTCGAATCCTTTATAAACCAGGTTTTAATATTATTGGAAAACGACTCAAAAGACCGATGAAGAAGCTGTAATTTTAGTTCCCCTGCCCGTCAGGATATTTTACCTTTACCAGTTAACCAGGTCGAGCTCAAGTTTTCCAAAAACAGCTTCGTTTAGTATTTCGGTTGTTTTTTCCTGCTGGGTTTTTACCGCTTCCTGGAAGCGGTACCAATGGGTCATACGATACTGCGAAAGGTCTTTCCAGCTATATTTGTCTTTAAAGTACGGCATGGCCCTGGAAAACAAGCCATTAATAAAACGGACTATGACCTTTTTGCTCCTGATGCGAAAACCCCGGATGTTTTCCCTGACTGCTTCGTCCATCCACTGTTCCAGGTTATAGTCGGCTATTTCTACCCCGCCATATTCCTTTTTGCGGGAGAGCTTTTTATAACGGTTAATACGGGTTTTGCTGTGCCGGTTGAATTGATCGTTTTCGCCGATGGCCCAGCTTAAATCTTGAATTAGCTGTTCCCGATCAGCCTGATTAATATCATCCGGTATACCGGGGTATTTGTAGCCTCGAAATTCATCAAATATCCTTCCTGCAGCCTCCAAATAAATTTGCTTGTTACCCCTGCTGGTTTGCGATTGCAAAAGCCTGTTGTCATTCCAGATTACAGCGGCCCTGTCCGGCCTGTCCAGCGCCGCGACATGGCCCAGCGATACAAACACACCTTTTAATACATTAAACTCATCGAAGTAGCCGACAAAATTTTGATGAGACCATGAATCGGAGTAACTGTGACAGGCCAACCCAATCCGGTATAGATCCCCGCTTTTCAGGGCGTCGCGGAGAACTGCCCTGGCATTTTTGCTGTCGGCGGTAGTGTTAAGGTAATGCAGTTTTCCGTCTTTGCGCCTCGTGCTTTCATGAAAAGTATCGCCGGGTATAAAATGAAAAATGGGGTATATGCGGAGTAACACCTTTTTCGGTTTAAGGATGTTTATGGTTTGGCTCACATAATTGCTGTAATATTCGGGGCTGTCCCGGTTTATTTCAAAGATTAGATCATTGTCGTCTATGTACTGGCATGAATAGGCTATGGTATGCGCTTGATCCGGGTCAAATCCGGCCCTGGCTGCAACTAGATAGGTCATGAAATAATGAAATTCAATATCCATTTTTTCACCCCCTTAGCCAGTTAAATTTTTCAACTGACTGTAAAATGATGTTATTTGTCTGGGTAATATTCAACGGCAAATCCGATTTTCCTTTATCTTATTCTAAAATTTCATAATATATGAATTATAGCTGTCACTGCAGTTTGCATAGGAGCGAGGGGAGCAGGTTTTTTTTATACTTTCTTGCTTGAAGATCTTTTGGATTAAATGGTTCTGTTGGATGGGATCTACAAAGCGGCGGTCAGGGTTATTGCCTGCGCGTTGACTTTTGCCTTGATAAAATCTATAATGTTGATAGATTTTATGTGATTCTAACCTTAACTGCTATTTACATAAGGAAGGTGGCAGTAATGCTGAGAAAAGTTAAAAAAATAGTTACAGGACAAAAGAAAGTCGATGGCGCCGGTGTTCAGCTGATTAGAGTTATTGGCAAACCGGACGTTTATGATTTTGATCCCTTTTTAATGCTGGATGCTTTTGATAGCGAGGATCCCGAAACTTATATCAAGGGGTTCCCATGGCACCCTCACCGGGGTATTGAAACAGTCACTTACCTGCTTGAGGGCGAAATAAACCATGGGGATAGCCTGGGCAATTCAGGCGTGATCAAGAACGGGGACTGCCAGTGGATGACTGCCGGGAGCGGTATTATTCACCAGGAAATGCCGCAGCCCGCTCCGAGACTGCTGGGAACCCAATTGTGGGTTAACCTGCCTGGAAAGGATAAAATGACTGCTCCGAAATACAGGGAGTTTAAAAGTTCCGACATGCCGCTTGTTGAAGACGGGGGAAGCAAGGTGAAAATTATAGCGGGCGAATATAAAGAAGCAACAGGGCCCATGGAAGAGATAACCGTCCAGCCGACTTATCACGATGTAACAATCAAACCCGGAGGATCCTTTTATTTCAGCACTAAGCAGGAAGACACTGTTTTCATCTATATTATCTACGGCACTGTGCTTTTACCATCAGAAGGCAACAGGGAACTGCCCGCCAGGCAGGCGGTTTTATTCGGCTGGGGCGATCAACTGCAACTAAAGGGAGGCGGCGAAGGGGAGGCGCGATTGCTTCTTTTTTCCGGGAAACCGCTTGAGGAGCCTGTTGAATGGGGCGGGCCGATTGTCATGAATACAAAAGAAGAGCTCAATCTGGCTTTTAAAGAAATTGATAAAGGCAATTTCATAAAAGAACACCACAGCGATGGGACAATCAGCAGTAAAGCTGTTAACAGCAGTTTCTACAATAAATGATCAGCCTGGGAATATTTTTATCCCTCTTAACTTAAACAGCAACCCGGCTGTTTCGTCCATAAACTGTTCCAGATCATAATCGGCAATTTCATACCACCATTTAAATTTACAGTAATCTTTGCTGGATAGACCATTCAATAAAGAAGCTATATTCGAGTTGCTGCCTTATTTCTGCTTTTCCCCACTTTTTATCTCAATCCTAAACTAATCTCAATTCTAAATCCCCCCTAATAGGGATAGGTCATGCATTAATATGTCCCTATTATTTTTTAGAATTAGCCTGTGGGTTTCTGGTTAAAGTATGCTTAAGTTCAAGGTTGGTCCGGTTTGTTTTTGGATACCCAACCTTTGGCAGGTTTATTGCACCACACCCCCTGTTATAATCCGGGTAAGATCGGAGGGGAGTTCCTCTCAAATTAGCAACAGGAGGTAAAGGTGATGTGTGCCGCGAAATACAGAGATACTTCAATTGGATTTGGTGAACGTGAGGGCCTGGAAGGTATTAAAGGCAGGGAGCGTATAAGCATGCAGGGTTATAGATACGTGTGCTTGTTGGAGCAGGTCGGCAAAGAAGGTCTGTCACTGGCAGGCGGCAAGGGGGCCAACCTTGGTGAGATGATCAGGGCCGGTTTGCCGGTGCGCGGTTTGATTATGGAGACGGGGGCAACCCTGTCGCACGGCCCGGTGGTGGCCAGGGAGTACAACATTCCTGCTGTTGTCGGAGTAGGCAATGCCACCGGCACCCTAAAAGATGGGCAAATGGTCCGACTGAATGGTGAAGTGGGTACCATAGAAGTATTAAGTTAAGAGGTGCGGTAATGAAAAGTAGAGAAACGGGTGCAGGAGAGTACCTTCATAAAATGAAGGCGTTTCGCATATTAAAGGAACCGGTTATAAAACAGGTGCTGGAGTCATTAACACTGCCTGCAAGAAGTAAGGGTTTGGATGTCGGTTGCGGGGACGGGTATTATACCTTGATGTTGGTGGAAAATGCGGGGCCTGGCAGTAATGTTACCGGAATTGATGTGACAGATCCTTTTTTGGATCAAGGGCGCGCTTTATCCTCAAAGTTCAACTTAACCGAGAGGGTTTCATTCATAAAAGGTGATATTGAAGATCTTCGTTTTGAAAAAAACACTTTTGATTGGGTTTTCAGCATTGACTGTGTTGAATTATTCACACAAGATCCCGTCTCGATGTGTAAAAAGCTTGCCGCGATGATAAAGCCGGGCGGCAGCTTGTTCATTCTCAACCTTTCTTCTCAACAGTTGTTACCCGGTTACCATGTTTTAGAAGCCAGGCTAAATGCAACTTCTTCAGGTATGGCCCCATTTGCTCCCGGTATGAAACCGGATTTGCATGGCTTGCGGTCCCTTGGATGGCTTCAAAATGCGGGATTTGTCAACCTGAGCGCAGCTACTTATGTTAGAGATGTCACCTCCCCTTTTAGTGATGATATCAGGGAAGGCTTGCTGAATCTATTTGAGATGCGATGGGGGAGAAACAATCCGGAGTCGTCTAAAAAAGATCAACTGGAATATAAACGTCTCTGCAGAGGTGATTCACCGGATTGTATTCTTGATATACCGGGGTATTATGGATTTTTTACATACTCCCTTTTCCAGGGCAGTAAGCTCAGTAAAGACGAATAACAAGACCGGTATTAAATATTTCTGAAAGCGAAACTTTTCTGGCCTCTTTTTATCTAAACATTGGAAGAGCAATCTCAAGGAGGAGAGTATATAAATTGGGGAGCAGAAGAAAAGAAAACAACCGGCCGGGATAATTTGTCAACTGAATCATGGCCGGAGATAGTTCGAGATCATCAACGCTATATTTATAACCTTGCCTACAATCTTCTTAATCTTTATTCAAAAATCATATCTGGGTACTAAATAAATACACACCAGTGGGTCTATGGACTGCTTGATAAACCTGGTAACTTTCACTCAAGAAAAGCCAATAACACTTTCATGAAGGAAGGGTTCTCTATGCAATGGATAGTCAATTTACCCGGGCGCAGTTTGAAGTTTGAAGTCACCTTCGAAAATATTGACAAAGGGATCAAACGGGAGCATGATCTTCAAAAAACCCTTGAACAGGAATCCAGGCTGGAGCAGGTAGAACAGGAAAAAGAAGAGCATTACAGGCGGTTTTGGTTACATGAGTGAACAGGTGCGGGTAAATCGACGAACAAGTATATAGGCCCTTAAACCTGAAGTACTGTGCATTTTTGGCAGGACTTTTTTAAGCGATCCCGCGAACACCGATGTACACTACTTTTAGCAGGGGCCATTTTCAAATCCAACTTTATGGCACTGGC
>SLRT01000031.1 GCA_007130825.1 Syntrophomonadaceae bacterium
AAGAGATTTTTAAGCGAAGCAACCTCTTCTTTTTGGGTTTCGATTTGGTTTTCATCCCGGGACATAACAGACGACCTCCGATTAAAAAACAATCTATGAATTTTCCTCAATTAACAGGTTTAATGTGGGGTTTTCTTGCCCTTGAAACAAAGTAACTTATGTTAAAGTAAACTCACTATAACACTACAGCGCAACATTAGAACAATCTGAATCTAAGCAACACCGGCTTTAAGCTGTTAAATAGGGAAATACTGTTCTTTGACAATCTCTTACCGGCTTTGATAGACTGAGTTTAACATTTTTACCGGAGACGAGCAAAACATTGCGCTACCGGTGGGAAAAAATCGCACAGGTTACCTGACCCCTTTTATCGAGGCAAAAGGACTGCAATATTTTTGGCCTCTAAAGCATTAGCATTTAAAGCAGTAATAGAGCATACTCCAGCAATATTTTCTTGCGATGCGAAATGCGCGCCACCTCAGCCCTGCGGAACTGGTAGGAAACGATTTTAATGACCGCTTTGATTTCTTTCTGGTCTCCGGTAAATGCAGCGACTACTAATTATTGAGCGAGGGGCTAAGGTGATATAGTTTTTTTTAGGCCGAATTCAATGCGTACCGTTAATAAAAAGTGCATGACTACATTAACCAGGGCCATGTGCCGGTGCAACCCCGGGTAAGAACGCATCTCGTATTCATCGAGGCCGAGATAACTTTTGCCTTCCTGAAAAAGCTGTTCGATAATCCAGCGCAGTTGCGAAACCCTGACCAGCTCCAAAAAAGGTATATCTTCAGGAGCATTGCTGAGCATGTATTTGATTTCACCGTCTGAGTTCATGCGCAAAAGCAGCCATAACTCATTTAAGGGGCGGCCGCCTTTGTGTTCGATAACACGCAGACGGGTGAACTGGCAGGTACAGGGGCCTTTGGCCCCTTCGCCCAGGTTAACAGTTTCCCCGCGAAGAGAGGGGTCTTGAGCTATTTTTGCAACCGGTAGCGGTTCAGGGGAGGTTTCATTTTTTTCGGGCGCGGTCCCCGGCCTTTGTACGGTGGATAAGAAAATTGCGGCTGCTCAGTCCAAAGCAAAGTGTCAGAGCGGACGTTTGCCAGGTAGTAGTACTTTTCACCGATGGCATCACGGAAAGCGCTGTCTGTACCAAAAGTGCTGTCCATGCCGACCCAGCGTCCCTTAAAAGCATCAGTTTTTCGCTCCTCTCCATAGGCTCCTTTAAATTAGGGGGCTTAACATAAGGACGCCTGGAGCAACCGATGATCGTTCGAAATTCTTTATTAAGCGGGTATACGTAGACCTCCTTGGGGTTCCCGTGATATTCGTAACCAGGACCCTGCCGGGTAAAACCCAGGGTTTGACCGATATGAGTCCAGCCCGCATCCTGGTAGACGGTGCCCTGAAAGTAGCGGGGATCAACAAAGGTTTCTAATAGAACAGTTAATTAAGATTCTCCGTTTTATTAAACTGTAGATTACGCTTTCTACAAAAACCTGATTATTCCTGCCAAACATTTTCTCCACCCTGTCTGTTATCAAGACAAGTTTATAACAAACTCACTATCTTGTCAGTAACTCCCTACTACCTAGCTCATTATTTCAAGCAGCGCTGCAGCGAAATTACATTTCGCTTTGATGTCCTGTATATGACATCTAAGATTTTATGCTACAATTGAAGCAAGCAGGTTTTCTTGCAGGAAACTTGATCAGGGAACAGATTGTATTTAATGCAAGTATAGAAAATATATTTAAAAGAAAATCATTAAGAAATGGGGTTTGTTGAATGAATAAGAAACAAGCTGAAGTAATGCAAAGCGGCCAGGGATTCGTGGCCGCACTTGATCAGAGCGGGGGGAGCACACCTAAAGCGCTGGCAGGTTATGGAATACCAGAGGACCAGTATAAAAGTGAAGATGAAATGTTCGACCTCGTTCATGCTATGAGGACCAGAATTATTACCAGCCCGGCCTTTACATCGCAGCATATCCTGGCAGCGATATTATTTGAGCAAACCATGGATCGAACCATAGAAGGCCTGTATACGGGAGATTATCTATGGGAGAAAAGGGGCATTGTTCCTATTCTCAAGGTAGATAATGGCCTGGATGAGAAAAATGAAGGGGTTCAGCTGATGAAACCCATAACAGATCTGGATTCCAAGCTGAATCGGGCAGCAGATCGAAAGATGTTTGGAACAAAGATGAGATCTGTCATAAAAAGCGCTAATCCTGCAGGAATTAAAAAAAATGTTGAGCAGCAATTTTACTACGGCAAAAAAATCATGGCAGCAGGTTTTATTCCTATCCTGGAGCCTGAAATCGATATTAAGAGCCCTGATAAAAAAGAATCAGAGCGGTTAATGAAAATAGAAATACTAGAGCACCTGAGTAACCTTTCTGAGGATGAAAGCATTATGCTGAAGCTTTCCATACCAGATGAAGATGGTTTCTATGCTGAATTAATTGAGCATCCAAAGGTCATGCGTGTAGTAGCGCTTTCCGGTGGTTACAGCAGGGAAGAAGCGGTTAAAAGGTTAGAGAAAAACCGCGGCCTGATTGCGAGCTTTTCCAGGGCCTTGGTAGAAGGCCTTAATGTTAACCAATCAGACGAAGAATTTAATAAAGAGCTGGGCAATTCAATAGAAGAAATTTACAGGGCATCGATCACATAGCGCTCCAGTGGACGGTTCTCTGTTCCGCTCGACCGCTCCAGTGGACGGTTTCGTTCATATCGACCTCGTTATTACCCCTGGCACCTGACAGCTGCTGAAAGCCGCTTTTTTGCCCTGCTGGTGCCAATCGTTGGTATGACCAGCGCCGCCCTGATCCTGAATGAAATGTTCACCCTGCTTCAGTTTGCCGGCGCCATTCTGGTCTTGGCCGGTTTAGCCCTGAATATTTTTGGGGGCAGGCTGACAGGGCATAAGCAGGCGGACCCTCAAACATTGCCCATAAAACCGGCTTAAAAACTTGATAATATTAGTGAGTCATATAAGATATGGGTTATTTATCAGCTTATTCTTTGGTTCCTGCCCGGAGCAAGCTTTAAAGAACGCATATAAACTATTAAGGCAAGCTTTGTTCTAAAATATAAATGAAGGTGATTTAATCAAACCCTTTGCAATTATATAACTCTGCTCCAAGCACCCGAGTAAAAGTCCCTATAACTCTCAAGGTTGGCACATTTATAAAATCCATTTCCGGTTTACATTGTAGGTGCTATAGGCAAAAAGAATAACGCTAAAAATAAGAAGCATTAAAAAGCTCAAAGGAACGGATATAATCCCGTTATAGTTAATTGCCGTTTTTAGGATATCAGCACCATAGGTTAGCGGTAAAGCGTAGGAAACCGGTCGCAAAAACGCGGGCAGATCGGAGAGTGGAATGAAAAGCCCGCAGAGGAAAAGCATCGGAAAGCGGAAAAAGTTTGAAAAGGTTTGGGCTTCAAAGACTTGACTGACCGAAACGGCAATGAACAGGCCCAGGAAAGTTGAGGTTATTGCAATCAAGATCACGCTCCCCAGAACCATAAACCAGTTGATCCCGGACAAATCGCTCAAAAAGCTTGCAAATATAACGGGGACAAAGGCATTAACTACTCCAAACATAATGGCTCCGGAGGTTTTAGCCAGCATTAACAGGTTGAGGCTGATTGGAGCCAGTAATAGCCTTTCAAAGGAACGGCTTTTTCTTTCAAAAGTTATGGTTACTGCCAGCATAGAGGTAGTACCGAACAGGATGGACAAGGCCATCACGCCGGGGAGAAGGTCGCGAACTTCCACTGCCACAGGAGAACGCAAGAAAAACATCAGCGTCCAGGCAATGGGAAAAATCAAACCCCAGCTAATGTTGGGCGGCTTCAAATAATAACTGCGCATATCTTTCATCAAGATGCTGGAAAATGCTATCCAGGTTTTCATGATCGTGAACCCCCTCCTTTCTGGCTTTTCCGGCCTTTCTGATTTTGCTCGCTTTGCATTTTTTGCAATTCTATGCCGGTGACCTTGACAAAGACTTCCTCTAATGAAGGACGTACAATCTTTGCCTCAAAAACCGGAAGGCTTCTCTCTTCAAAAAATTGCACAAAAGGAAATAATGTGAAGGTGGAAGGAGAATGAATACTTACATCATTGTTTTTACCCATCCTTAAATTAAAATCGGGAAAATGACTCCTGAACTCTTCTTCGATCTTGGTGAAGTCGCCTCCCAAGGTGAAGTTAACGATATTTTCTCCCTGGGTTTCTTTCATCATCTCTTCGACCGTACCCTCACGAACAATTTTTCCCTGGACGATAAAAGCCAGACGTTCACAAAGACGTTCTGCTTCTTCAATATAATGCGTGGTAAGAAAAATAGTTGTGCCTTTGCTATGAAGATCTACAATCAGGTTGCGTATTTGCCGGGCAAAGGCCACATCAATACCAGTAGTAGGTTCATCGAGAAAGAGGATTTCCGGCTGATGTATAATTCCCGCTGCTATAGCCAGTTTTCTCTTCATGCCCTTGGAGTAAGCTTTAAACGACTTGCTCGCTGCTTCTGCCAGACCGAACTGCTGCAACAACTGAGTAGCCCTTTCTTCACGCAGATATTTTTCCATACCGTAAAGAGCCCCGCAGAAAACCAAATTTTCCCAACCGCTTAGCTCTTCGTAAAGGTTGCTCTCGTCCGGAACTATGCCCATCATAGCCTGGGCTTTTTTTGCATTGCGGGTGTAATCTTCTCCCATCAGTTTAACTTTACCTTCGGTGATTTTTGCCATTCCGGTAAGCATGTTGATGGTTGTGGTTTTCCCAGCCCCGTTGGGACCGAGAAAACCAAAAATTTCTCCCTGATTAATGTAAAAATTTACTCCATCTACGGCAGTAAAACCGTTAAAGGTTTTCTTTAAATTCTCGACCTCAATGATCTTCAATTGTTCAGCTCACCTCTCAGTGTAAAGCCGACATGCTGGCTATGACTTATCAAAGGCTTCACCTTGTACGAGATTTCAGGATATTTCCTTTACTTTTTGATTCTAACAAGTTGATTTTAACAAGGATGGTTTTTACTATCACCATGGCATTCTTTTATTTGCTCCGGCGTACATTCTGAAGGCCTGGTTTTTAGTTTTTCAGGCTGTTCACAACTGCTACCGCAAGAATGCTCCTTTTCGTCACCGTGGCATTCTTTAATCTGTTCCGGTGTACATTCTTCAGGAACGGTTTTAAGTTTATCGGGCTGCTCACAACGGTTTTTACACATCTGCAATACCCTCCTTTCTGCACCAAAGTCACTTCCTTTTTCTCGCAAACATATATAGGCACCCTTACTTGAGACGTCAGATTGCGATTCGATTAATTCCTGCAGCTGCCGGACAGACTCTCGAAGCAATTCCTTTTCCACCCTGTAATGTGTCCAGTAGCCGATTTTTTCACCCCGCACCAGACCGGATTCTCTGAGTATTTTCAAGTGTTGGGAGACAGCAGGTTTGGATATATCTAAAATGCGAGCCAGTGCTCCTACACACAGGTCGCTTTCCAAAAGCAGTGCGATGATTTGAAAGCGGTTTTCGTCAGCCAGGGATTTTAACACCCTGACTATTTTAGTATTTCCATAGGAATTCATTTCTTGTATATTCATATTAACATATCCCTTATTTGATTAATGATTTACTAAATCAAATTATAATATAGTTAATGTGCTTTGGCAATGGTTATTTTCCAATTCTGCAGTTATTTCCACTCATTTTCCGCCTGGCAGGTATTGTGGTCATCAAAGAGGATAAAAAAATGTGAAACGGTTTTGCCGGCTATCCTTTAAGTCAGCCTGTTTTAAGATGCTGTTTAAAGTTCCAGGAGCCGGGTCATCTTCGATCATTATTTTCTGCATCTCGCACCTTCAAGTTTTTGATTTCTGGACTATCATTTTTTCACGTCTATTTTGGCACATGCGCCGCCAGCTTCGCTGTGTTAAAATAGGCGCATATACCGGTTTAATGATTGCTGCTGCCGGCAGGCCGTCACCGGATTTGGGCAGGGCGGCTCCATGAAGGAGCATTGATCAACCATGAAAATTAATCAGTTTAAGCTGGAAAGATATTGCGCCATTTACGAGTTTTCGGCAAAGTACCTTTTAAGCCCATCTGACTGCGAGAGCTTAACCATGAAAGAACTTATTGACAAAGCTGATCAGGACAGCTCAAGCGTTCTAGGGACGGTTCTCTGTTTGCGACAGTAAAGCCGATCATAAAAGATGACAGGGGGCGATGCAATGAATTGGCTTGATGCGCTTATCACTGCCGGTTTAGTGCTTTTTATTATTGCGGGCTTTCGACGTGGGTTTCTGATTGGACTGGTTGAATTAGCAGGAATCATGGTATCAGTGGGTATTCCCCTGTTTTTCTACATTCCGGGCAGCAGGATTCTGGAAGGTTGGGGCATATCCCAGCTGTATGCCGGCGCCCTGGCTTTTGTGATCATATTTTTCATCGTATTATCCGTATTCTTTACCATTGCTAATAAGATATACCAGTGGATCCCTTATCAGTTCCACGCTTCGCAGGCAAATAAGTTTTTTGGTTTATTTACCGGCCTGCTCAGAGGGTTAGTTGCCATCACCATTCTCATTGCCTTTATTGTTTCTTTTCCACTACCGTTCATTACTTCTGATCATGTGGAGCAATCATACCTCGGGTCGCCTCTGCTGGATACTGCTGTAACAGTGACTGCCCTGACTTCTCACATCTTCGGCGAAGCGTTTCAGCATGCAGTAGGATTTTTAACCATCGAACCTGAAGTTGGTGAAACAATTGATCTCAGGTTCACAGTTGCTGATCCTGAAATTAATCAAGATGCTGAAATAGAAATGCTCCGTCTTGTCAATGAGGAACGGGCCCTTGAGGGATTCCCTGAACTTGTCATAGATGAAACCCTGCGTGATGTTGCCCGCCAGTATTCGGTTGATATGCTGCAAAGAGGGTATATGGGCCACATCGATCTTGAGGGCAATACACCATTTGACAGAATGCGGGACGGTGGCGTAACATTTACCACCGCAGGTGAAAACCTCGCACTTGCTCAGACTGTTTCTATAGCCCATAAGGGACTTATGGACAGCCCCGGTCACCGGGAGAATATACTCAGTCCGCATTACACCCGCGTAGGCATCGGAGCCGCTCAGGGCGGCAGGTATGGCATCATGTTCACGCAGAAGTTTGCCGACTAAGGTATTCAGGGCTGATGTTAAGGGAAATAGAACCCTGCCAGCCCCGTTGTTTATCTCTTTAGCGGCCTGTCTTTAACAGCGCAGGAGTTTGAAGAATACAGGGCATGGCACAGGTGCCCGGTGCGCAGGTGGGAACAAAGATGAATTGTCCTTTTTTAAGTGAACCTGATTCACACGATAGTAAACCGCAATCTGCAGTTTCCGGGGAGGGATCAGAAATCATCAGCAAAGTCGGCCGTAACGAGACCTGTCCCTGTGGCAGTGGCAAGAAGTATAAAAAGTGCTGCGGTAATAACCAAAGCCCCGGCTGTGAAATTCACCAGCCTGTTCAATCTGGACAAGATCAGAAAATACCCGATAAGCAGGATGTGGAATTATCGGCAGAAAAACCCGGCCTGGAAGACTTAAGAGAGCTTTACCTTCAAGCATTCTTGATCAGGGATGGGCGTTTTTGGGAATGGATGGATGAAGGAGACATATTCGGAGTGCAGAATCCGGAAACAGGAGAGATAGCATATTGCAGTTTCATGGGTGCTTTCGGAGAAGTCTTGCTTTAAATGCCTATCTCGGCCCTGAGGGTCTCCAATCATTTTTTCATTTTCAGGACTTAGCCGGTGACGATCCCCATGCCGATTCCCAGGATATCACGGATGCCTATTTTATGCTCAAATGCCTCTCAGTCAGCTTGAAGATCGCGATCAACTTGACAAAAACGATTTGGCCACGGTAAAAGATCTTAATTTGCAAAGCAGTGGTAAAAAGCAGTGGCCCCAGTTTCACTCATATTAACCGCGTCATTACCCCTGGTACCTCACAGCTTCTGAATGCCGTTTTTTTACCCGGGTGCTGGAAGAGGCAATTAATGTAGCCCTTGCCTGTAAAAAAGATAAACATGTTTTGGGCCAGCCGGAAAAGGAAGAAATACTGGTTCGAACCCGTAAAGTCTCCGCTGGTAAAGAATTCTGGGTGAATTCATACTGCAAGTTGGAAGACTATGATCACTTTTATAGGGCCTATAGTATCACGGATGAAATTATGCTGCGCAATATCCTTAAACATGCAAAGCGAGAAGAAACAATCTGGGAGGCGGGCACTTTCCTTTCTGCTCCGGTTCAGGATAAAAAAAATCAGCGGCCATATTTTCCAAGCATGTTTTTGCTGGTAGGCTGCTCAACAGAATTGATCATTCAGTTTGACCTAATTGGGGGGTGTTATCTTTGTCTTATCTTCTCTTCTTATCTTCAGATGACTATTCACAGCTGCTCGCTGTAGAGCAATGCTTGAAGCAAATTCCTGGTATGGAAGGGGATTTATGATTTGGCGTATAATTTAGCTAAAAAAATCCTTATTTGTTGGTGCTATATTGTCTTTACCGGTAAGAGCAAAAGAAGCAAGCTGAAATAAGCAGGCACAATTTCTTCTGATGTCGAATTAGTATCATGACGAAATGTAATCTGTTGTCGAGGGGGTGTGTTGATGAGCAGGCAGTATAATGAACCTGAATTCGTCGATGCTGTATTTGGCAAAGTAGATGATGGCGGTCAGCAGGTTGAAGCTGAAATAAAGGAGCTCTGTCGTGAACAGCCTTTTGCAGTGCTTGCTACTCAGGGCCAGGGCCAGCCTTACACTAATTTAATCAGCTTCGCCGTCAGTGAAGATTTAAAAAACATGGTTTTTTCCACCCCGTCGCAAACCAGGAAATACAGCCTGATTGTTAAAAACAAAAAGGTTTCACTGATTATTGACAACCGTGCCGATCAACCGGAAAGTATTAACCTGATCAGAGCTGTGACAGTTACTGGAACGGCAAAGCCTATTGAAGAACCTCAGGAGTTGGAGCACTGGTCGAGGCTGCTTATTAACAGGCACAGCTATCTGGAAAAGTTTATCAAATCGTCTTCTTCAAGCCTGATTCTGGTTGATATTATCCGTTACTTCTACGTGCGGCGCTTTCAGGAGGTCTACCAATGGATACCCGGCAACCGTTCGTAGTTTCCCTAAAGGATGCATTCGATTTTCCGGCCGGGCTGCTTGGCAACAAAGCTCGCAATTTATCGTTGTGCTTAAGAGAAGGGTTTCATGTTCCCCCCGGGTTTGTCTTGAGCGCCGAAAGTTACACTGCTTTTATCGAAGCAAATCATTTACAACCGTGTATAGATTTGGAGCTGTACCGAAAAGACCTTTCCTCGATGCGTTGGGAGGAAATCTGGGATACAGCCCTGCGGATACGTTCCTATTTCCTGAAAGGCGTGATGCCCGAAGAACTGGAAAAGGAGATCATTGCTTATCTTACCAGGTGGCCGGAAGGAACAAAATTTGCCGCCCGCTCTTCCGCCGCAGCCGAAGATTCGGCCTCTGCTTCTTTCGCCGGCATCCACGAGTCATACCTGAATATTGCTTTTGATGAGTTGATTGAAAAAGTTAAAATGGTCTGGGCCTCTCTTTGGAGCGATCGCTCCCTTCTGTATCGTGAAGAGAAAAAACTTGATTCCAGGCACAGCGTGATGCCGGTTCTGATCCAGGAAATGGAACCGGCCCCAGTTTCCGGTCTGGCTTTTAGCGCCGATCCTTTAAGCGGCAAACAGGATGTTATTGTAATAGAGCTGATCGGCGGGTCGCTGGACCTTCTGGTTGATAATATACAGGAGCCGGAACGGGTTATCATTGAAAAAAATAGTGGCCGGGTATTAAGCCCCGGGAGTAGAAACATTGAGGCTCTCATCGCCGGAGATGCTCTTGAAGCTCTTTGCAAAGAGGTGTTAAGTCTGGAAAAGATTTTCGATCGGCCTGTCGATATTGAATGGACCGGCCTGAAAGAAGCTTTTACAGTTCTTCAGGTTAGGCCGATAACCAAACTTCAGGTTGAACCCGACGATGATAGGGCCTGGTATCTGACCCTGACTCCTGAAGAGGGACCTCTGGTGGCTCTTGCGGCAAGGGTTGCAAAATCGCTTATACCAGAACTGATTGACGAAATTGAACGTTTTGCCGGCGAGGGATCTATACCTGAAGACGAATCTCTTTTTTTAGAAGGACTCAGAAAAAGGGGGGAGAGCTACAACCGCTGGAAAAAGATTTACCGTGAAGAATTTATTCCCTTTGCCCATGGCACCCGCACCTTTGGAACCTATTACAATGATCTCATCATGCCCGATGATCCCTATGAGTTTATCTTGCTTCTTAAGTCCGGTGATCTGTATGCTCAAAACAGGAACAGGCAGTTGGAAGCTTTGGCAGCAATGCTCTCCAAAGACGCTGCCTTGAAAAACAAGGTTTCCGGTTTCCTGGGCAGGCAGGATGAAGTTCAGGGCGAAAAATTTCTGCAAGCTTTAAAAGCTGATTCAGAAGCGGGACAAATTTTTACCGCCGCTTTTTATAAATTGCTCTCCGAGCAGATGAATCTTTATTATGATAATGTCAGCCTGGCCGATGACCCCGGGAGCCTGCTGCAGACTATATTAGGCCTGGCGGAATCGGGATTTAAAACAGATGGATATGGGGAAGCGAAGGGCTTTGATAAAGAGCTTAAAAAAGTTTACCTGGAAAAAGCGGGGCAACAGAACTGATCGAAACAGGGGATCTGGTAACTCTAAACGGGGATCTCGGCCTGGTGATTATCGGGGAGCCGGAATTTTATCTTGAGCAGGCTGCCGTTTTGACCACCCCAATCCAGAATATCGCTGAAATATAGATGGTATTTGGTTATACCTGCTGCTGCTACGATAGTTTTGTTTATCAGTGAAACGGCATCCTTATTACTAACCCGGGTGTTCTAACGGCTATTTCATCAGCTCGCGGTAAGTCGGGCTGATTTTCAGCAGCTCTTCGTGAGTTCCTTCCGCCTCAATGCGTCCTTCATCAAGCACAATGATCCGGTCTGCCGACCTGGCAGTAGACATGCGGTGGGTCACGATAATACTGGTCAGATCCATCTTGGCTTCAAACAGATCATTCCAGAACTGCTTTTCGTTTTCGGCATCCAGGGCGCTGGTGACATCATCCATGATCAGCAATTTCGGTTTCCCGCTGAGCGCCCGGGCTATCGAGAGCCGCTGTTTCTGCCCACCGGAAAGACCGATTCCCCGCTGGCCCAGGGTGGTTTCAAAGCCTTCAGGCATATGTTCCACCTCAGTCATGAACTGCGAGGTTTTTGCACCCATACTGATCCGTTTATCGCCCAGTTCCCGCCAGAAATCGATGTTGGTATAGACATTTTCGGATAGAACCAGGGGAAGCTGTTCAATGTAGCCCAGTTTTTTTCGATAACTGTCCTTATTATAGTCCGAGAGGTCTTTTTCGTTAATACGGATGTGGCCGCTCTGAGGCTGGTAGATACCGGTCAGCAGGTTGAGCAGCGTGGTTTTTCCGGAACCGATTTTTCCGACGATCGCCACGCGCTCGCCTCTTTTAACCTCAAAGCTTAAGTTTTCAAGGGCAAAGCCCTGATCTTTGTCCTTTTCAAAGGCGAAACTGAGATTCTCAACGGCCAGCGCTGAAAAGGCTTCAAAACTTTCTTTGTCTTCTTCAACATCCTGGTAGTCCGGTTCAAAGTTGCTGATTTCATCGAGGCGGTCGATGGTAACGCAGGCCTGCGTACCGGTGACAAAGAATTGCGGAATATCCAAAAGCGGCCAGACAATCATCCCCAGGTAGGCATAAAAGGCGATGTAGGTTCCCAGGGTAATATCACCGCGGATCACCATTATTCCACCAAACAACAGCACAAATACCTGGCCCAGGTAATTTAAGAATTCAAAATAGATACTAAACATGCCCTGGATAGCCATCACATCGGTTTCGATTTTTTTGCGTTTTTCAAGGCGCTCGCCAAAGAGTTTTTTTTGATGTGGTTCAGCATTAAAGGATTTCAATATTTTGATGCCGGAGTACGCCGATTCCAGGAAATCGTTGGTATTTGAAACACTTTTGCGAAACAGCGAAAACTTCTCTTCCACAACCGACTCAAGTTTGAAAAAAACAAACAGCATCAGCGGTATCGGAATTAAAGAGAGCACTGTAAGCAAAGGGTTCAGGATCAACATGCTGACCAGGCAGAATAGGATAATACACGATGAGTTTATGGCCCGGAAAATACCGGAACAGAGAAACCACGAAATGCCGGGCGGATAGGTTGAAAGATCATCGGTCAGGCGAGTGGCAATGTCACCGGTCCGGTACTTCTGGAAAAAACGGTAACTCTTGTTCACAATTTTTTCAAAAAACTTCTTGCGCAGGGATATTTCGAACAGCAGGTTCAGCTGTCCCCGCATGTAGGGGTAAATGTTGGTCAGCACCATGGCCACCCCAAAAACAAGCAGGATCAGAATCAGCGAGTTTCGTTCAGCCAGGGCCTGTTCAATGGATAAGCGGCCTTCTTCGAAGAGGGTCATATTATCGGTTACCCGATCAATAATGTACTTGTAGACCAGGGGGTAGAGGGCGGTGACTGCTGTTGTAAATATGGTCAAGAAAAGCAGGATCAGTACATAGAGTTTATGTTCGCCGTAGATATCGGCGATCCACTTGATATAGTAGATTCGGGGCTGTTTGGTTTGTCTCTGTTTTTTCATGTCAGGCTCCTACAACTTGCTGTATGTCATGCAGTTTCCGGTACAGCCCATTTTGCTGCATCAGCTCCTGGTGAGTGCCGCACTCGGCAATTTCACCTTCGTTAAACACTATTAACCGGTCAGCTTCTTTGATCGTCGACAGGCGGTGGGCGATAATAATTGATGTTCGCCCTTCCATCAGTTTCTTCAAAGCCTGCTGCAGCAGGTTTTCAGTAATCACATCAACCGATGAAGTCGCCTCGTCGAGGATCAGTATATGCGGATCTTTCACCAGGGCGCGGGTAAATGAAATAAGCTGCCGTTCGCCCATGGAAAGATTACCCCCGCCTTCTACCAGCTGGCAGTGATAACCGTTCGGCTGTTTTGTGATCATGTCATGGGCGCCCAGTTTTTTGGCCGCTTCAATTACTGTTTTTTCCGGAACATCGGGGTTGAAGGCTTTTAAGTTTTCCATGATGCTGCCGGGGAAGAGGTAAACATCCTGTAAAACCAGGCCGATATCTTTACGCAGCTTATCCAGCCGGAAAGCTTCGATACTGATTCCATCAATCAGGATATCCCCGGCTGATAAATCATAGAAGCGGAGCAGGATGTTGATGATCGTGGTTTTCCCTGAACCGGAAGGACCGATTATGGCGACATGTTCGCCGGCCTGAATATCAAAACTCATATTTTTAATCACCGGTTCTTTATCGTAAGCGAACTCAATATTTCGGAAGTTGATTGCCTGTTTCAGTTTCGGGACATGATCGATTTCGCCTTCGTTGTGAACCTTGGTTTCGGTATCTAAGATGTCAAAAACCCGGGACGCAGCTGCCAGGCTGTTCTGCACCTCGGAAAGGACCATCATCAGGTTTCGCAGCGGCATGATCAGCTGACGCAGCAGTTCGGTGTACATGATCAAAGATCCCAGGGTCATCTGACCCTGCAGGATCTGGGTAATGCCGTAGTAGAATACTGCTGCAATAGCAACAGTTTCGGTTAGGAAGTGGAAGAAAGACCAGAACACAATATAGTCATAGAAGAGGCCGCGTTTTTCATAGCCCATTTTTTCATAGGAATGCTTCAGCAGCAGTTCGATTGCCTTGGCCTTCTTGGCAAACAGCTGGATCAGGGGCACAGCCTGGATGTATTCGGTGATATAGCCGGCCAGAAAACTGTTTTTCGTCCGGACGATCTTCCAAATGTTCATGATGAATCGCAGGTAGAAAAACACAATCACCGACAAAACCGGAAGCAAAAAGAGGATCAGCAGTCCGAACACCGGCTCTTCCAGGGTAATGATCGTGATGATTCCGATCAGCATCAGGGTTGACTGCAGCATTACCATGGCCGAATGCGAGAAAATGACCTTCAGTCTTTCAATGTCTGACTCGGTTCGCGCCATCAACCTGCCGGGCTGATTTTTATCGAAAAAGCTGACATCCTGTTTTAAGATATGTTTAAAAACCTGGTTTTTCAGCTCGGTTATAATGTTCAAGCCGAGCTTTGCCAGGTTGATCACCTGGTAATACTGTATCGCCGCTCCTGCGCACAGCGCTGCCACAAACAGCAGAGCCAGACCGATCGCTGCCCGGATATCACCGGCCGGAATAGCAGTGTCAATGATCTGCCTGAGGATCAGCGGCCTGACCAGGTGACTGCCGGCAATTAGAATTGCCACAACAGCCCCGATTGCCAGGCGCTTTTTTTCTGCTGCCATGAAAAACAACAGGCGCTTTAATATGCTTTGTTTTTTCTTCTTTTCCACCAGCTAAATGTATCTCTAAAAATGCTTAGAGTCAATAAGTATTTGTAATAATACTGTATGGGGAAGTGGTGATTGTTTTGAGTAAGTCTATTACGGCAAATGAGTTAAAAACAAAAGGTGTTTCTGCAATTGATCTGATTGTCAGGGAATCGGAGGAAGTAGTAGTAAAAGTAAGAGGTAAGGAAAAGTATGTTGTTATGCCTATTGAGAAATATAACTACTACCGCGAATGTGAGCTGGAGAAAGCAATTAATGAAGCAAAAATGGATTTCGAACAGGGGCGTTATGTGTCTGAATCTGTTGAAGAGCATATAAAGAGGATTACTGATGCCTAAGATTATATTTACCACTGGTTACAACAAGAAAGCATCAGCATTCTTGGAAAAGCATCCAGAATTAATCCAACAATACTCAAAAACCCTAAAACTTCTTGAAATTAATCCAGGACACCCATCTCTTAGGCTTCACAAATTGAAAGGAAAGCATTCTGAACTTTACTCTGCCGCTATTAACTTAACTTACAGGATTAGCATCTTTTTTATCGTCCATGAAAATACTGTTATACCGGTTGATATCGGCACTCATGATTAGGTATATAAGTGAGCACCAACATCTCGCTTAAGCCTGCTGGTTTAGGTTTCCACTCTAATCTGTGCAAATTTCAAGTTTAACTAGAATTTTGCAATTCGGAATACTGGCGTTTGCTTGCATTTAAGACAGTAATTCCGACAATCTCTTCTTTTTCATACCTGATAATTATATCATCCTCAGTTAATTCACTGTCATCAGCATGGCTGGGCTTTTTGAAGTTCAAATATAGTACATCCGCCTCTTTGTCATAGCTGGACCAAATTCGATCATATGGGCTTTTGAGCAATAGGGGAGCCAGGTCTGCAATCTCTCTTACATTTATGTCCATACCTTTTTCCTCCTTTCAACTTGCTCAATACCAGGCATGGTGTCCCCGTGGCTGTGCTTAAACTTTATGCGCCTGATAAACAGGTTAACACCAGGGACGTGATTGAAAGTCTTTATAAGTTAAGGGAAAAGAGCACACTGGCCGGAGTACCAATCCGGGACTTGATCGAGGAAGGCAGGAA
Source organism: Syntrophomonadaceae bacterium (assembly GCA_007130825.1). Lineage (GTDB taxonomy): Bacteria > Bacillota > Dethiobacteria > DTU022 > DTU022 > B1SED10-74M. Next base: position 15,631 of record SLRT01000031.1, read on the forward strand.
ATAAGGTGGAAGAACTCATTGTAATAGATAACTCAGTGGTTATGTCGTGGTGTTTCAAGGACGAAGCAAATGCCTGTGCGGATGCAGTACTGGAGAAACTTACAGCAGCCCGGGCCGTAGTGCCGGCAATATGAGCCCTGGAAGTGGTTAATGTCCTCCTGGTTGCTGAACGGAAAGAAAGATTAAAGCAGGCTGACAGCACCCGTTTTTTAACCCTGCTTTTACAGCTGCCGATTGAGACGGAAAAAGAGTGGTCCCAGGAGGCAATGCCTGATTTATTGGCCGTGGGCAGAGACCCGGGTTTGTCCAGCTATGATCTTTCATATCTTGACCTGGCCGTGCGCAGGAATTGTCCCCTGGCCACGCTGGACCAAAAGCTAATTGCAGCAGCAGAAAAAACCGGGGTTTCCATACTGGAAACCTGATCTTGTTTAGTTTTAAACAACCCTAGATATGACTGACAAGCAAGAAGCATTAAGCCACGTTTCGGATAAATCATTAACTTCTGAGGCTGTAGAGGATTTTTTATGAAGCCAGATGCCTGCTTATACGAGAACCCTAAGTGATCATGACCAGGAGAAAGATGGCCTAAAATGAAACTTCCATCAGAGCTCCATGCACTTTTTTGGCATTGCAATGCAGAAGAGCTCGATACAGAAACTGCCAAAACACAGATCATCTTGGAGGTCTTGGCCAGGGGTTCTCTTCATCAGATCAAGCTCCTTTGCCGGATCTATGATTTCAATACGGTTGGCCGGTTATTCAGGGCTGATGTTAAGGGAAATAGAACCCTGCCTGCCCCCGTTGTTTATCTCTTTAGCGGCCTGTATTTAACAGCGCAGGAGTTTGAAGAATACAGGGCATGGCACAGGCACCCGGTACGCAGGTGGGAACAAAGACTAATTGTCCTTTAAACTCGTGCTTGCCGGCCTTATTAAACTCTATCGGTTGCGTGCGTGTCCTTACTTTCTTACTAATATGTTATAATTAATTGAACAAATCTTATTATTGAATAAACTAAGGGGTCCAATGTAGAAGAAACTATGAAACAAGTTCAATTGAGTAAAGAAAAAATGATGGATCTATTCTCAGACCTCAATGATATGATGGCTGCTGATAATA
>SLRT01000046.1 GCA_007130825.1 Syntrophomonadaceae bacterium
GAGTTTCACTTTAATGTTAGCCTGGCGACAGATAACAGTCCATTTTTTTACAATTTTGAACGGGGCGTGCCTGGTTCTTTAACTGGCTTGCTGTTTGTGGTCAGCGTCACTGCCGGTTTTGCCTTGTTATATTTTATCGGGACAAGAAATAATCTTAAAAGTAAAAAGAAGAAACACCAGAAATACTGGTGGCCTTTAGCAACTTTTGCAGCGCTTGGTATCGGGTTCATGCTGGTTGAAATAACTTTAATTCAAAAGATGATCCTGGTGTTTGGGAACCCGGCTGTCGCTTTTTCCATCTTGCTGTTTATACTATTGATCAGCAGTGGTTTGGGCAGTTTCTGGGCCTCACGGGTTTCTTCAAAAAAACTGCCTTTGATTATAGCGCTGGCCTCAGGGTTGGTAGCTTTGGGAAGCATTATTTACGCTTTAGTGCTGGGCGATATTGTGCGCAATTTGATAACAATGCCTCAACCGGTCACTTTAGGTTTAATTTTCCTGGTTACCATACCACTTGGCTTTGTTATGGGTGTGCCCTTTTCCAGCAGCATAAAATTGCTCCGGGAGCTTGATCGTAAAGATATTCCCCTGGCCTGGGGAATTAACGGAATCATGTCTGTTCTGGGATCTGTTTTATCCGTAGTTGTTGCGATGCAGTTCGGTTTTTCAACCGCTTTTCTAGTAGGCGCCCTAAGTTACCTGGTTGTGGCCATTGTTACCCTTAGATCGCGTGCCATTCGCGAAGCAAGTATTAATTTATAATAAAGGACAAAAAACGTTAATTTCTTGCTTTATTTGAGCAATATTTTACTTGTTTATTATGCATATTAACATAAAGGAGCGCTACCACTATGTTATTGAATTATCTGGAACAATCTTATCACCTGGGTCCCCTGACTATTCATATCTATGGATTGGCTTTAGCAGTAGCTATAATGGTGGGCATATTTTTGGCCCTGCACAGCGCATCACAAAAAAATATTAAGCCGGATCACATCTGGGAATTGTCAATCTATTGCATTATCGGGGCTGTGGTTGGAGCTCGTTTTTTCTCAGTAGTCATGCATTTAGATCAATTCCTGGCAGATCCCCTGTACCTGTTTCGCATTCATGAGGGTGGTCTTGCGTTTTACGGTGGCTTGATCGGTGGAGCCCTGGCGGGTTACCTTTACTTACGCCGCAAAAAACTAAGTTTTTGGACAGCCGGCGATATATATGCTCCAGCCCTGGCCCTGGGAGAAGCTATCACCCGGCTCGGTTGCGATGTTTACGGGATCGCTTCCAACACCGCACCATGGCCCAGAATGGTTAATGGAGCAGCTTACCATAATATCCCCCTGTATATGGCTGTCGCAAGTTTGTTGCTTTTCGCCCTCCTGTGGTATTTAAAGGACAAGGTGCAGCAAGGACAGCTTTTTTTAACATACCTGGCCGGCTATTTTGCCATCCGAACATTTATCGACTTTTTCCGCACTGAACCAGTTTATAGTGTTTTTAACCAGGCCCAATTAGCGGGATTACTGCTGCTTTGTGCAACTTTGATCACAATTTATTTTCGGAATAAATCACTGGCCTACAGCAAAAATTTATAGTTAAACGGAGCCATCGGGGACAGTTCAAACATCCCCGCAGGGAAGTGAAGGGCCGAAGGGAGACGATGAAACCGTCTCCGATGGTAACCGAGGAGGAAAGAACAAACTTCTACCATGGATCCGGTTATAATTGATAAACTGCATAAAATTATTACAAATTTAGAGAGCGCGGTCGTCGCTTTCTCTGGCGGCGTAGATAGCACCCTGCTTCTAAGCTTAAGTGTCCGGCATTTGAAAAACAAACAGTTCATCGATGCGGCACACATCGCTGAAGCGGTGCATTACAGGAGGCTGGACCGGCAGGAGTAACTATTTCCGCCCAATTACTTTTTGCCGGGGCCGGGCCGGTAAAGCGCTTCTTTTATTAACAGTTTTAACCCGATTAATACCTGATCTTTTATCAGGGTTAGAACAAATTAATTTTTTTCTGCCAGGGCAATCACGATAGAGGCACTAAAAGCAGTAGCCGTAATTAATCAGTAAATAACCGATTTTTCCTCGCAGTTACCTCACCGGCCAGCCCGACCTGTAGTTGGGTAAGGCATTTAAGAAGCCAACCCGTTCATAACCTCAAAATAATGAGGAAACAGATTATCAACTGCTTCTGCGCCGTCGATAAAAGATTCTTCTTCCATAAAAAGAGCAGCCGTAGCCAGGGCCATGGCTATGCCGGGATCTCCGTGACTATTACAGCCGCAACCTTTAAGTTTTGCATTTCCATTGATGATTATGCCATCCGGTAGTTTCTGAATGGAAGCGCCCATCTTCTGCAGTTCTCCGACAATTGTTTGGAAGCGAACAGATTCTTCAAACCGCACTTTATTATCTCCTTTAATGATCGTATCACCATCCGCAAATAGGGCAGCTACAGTTATAATCGGTATCTCATCAATAACCCGGGGTATGATTTCTCCGCTTACTTCCACTCCTCTCAAGCCAGCGCCCCCTTTTACCAGCAGGTCGGCGACTGGTTCGCAGTTGTGTTCTCTTTCATTTAAGACGCTTATATCAGCACCCATCATATTTAACACGTCTATTATACCGGACCTTGTTGGATTAATTCCCACTTCAGCGATATGCAGTTCCCCGTGGGGTGCAAGGGATGCTGCTAAAATAAAATGGGCTGCAGCGGAAATATCGCCGGGGATAAGGATTCTTTCGCCCCTCAGCCTGACCGGGCTTTTTAGGGTAATATGGTGCTTACCCATTTTCCTGATATCAGCGCCCAGGTGCTGCAGCATCCTTTCAGTATGGTCCCTGGTGTTGTAGGGGTCAATAATTTCCGAGATCCCACGGCTGTAAAGGGCAGCGGTGAGCAGGGCAGACTTCACCTGGGAACTGGGTACAGGGAGATCATGATTGATCGGAAGCAGGTCAAATCCCCGGATGGACAGGGGAAGCAGAACGCTTTCACACCTGCCGCTGATGAAGGCACCCATCTGCTGCAAGGGTTCTGTTATACTTTTCATGTGCCTTTCTCTCAAGGAATTGTTCCCTGTAACTGTGGCATAAAAAGGCTGTCCTGCCAGAAGCCCTGTCAGAAGGCTCGCCGTTATCTCCGAGCTGCCGGCATTAAGAATATTGTCCGGCTCTTCAAAACCGCGCAATCCACTCCCCTTTATTATTAGTTTGCTTGCATTTTCTTCATACTTAACACCCAGTTCGCTTAGGCAATTAAGCGTAGCCATTGTGTCTTCTGTTTGCAAAACACCTTCAACCTCTACCGTGTCTTCGGCCAGGGAGGAAAAAAACATAGCCCGGTGTGAAATTGACTTGTCTCCCGGCACCTTTATCTGACCTTCGATTTTCCGTACAGGATTAATTTTAACTTCCATTTTTCCAACACCCTTTCTTTGGTTAATTAAAATTGACTTTGTTTAATCAAATAACCCGGCCAATTATCTTTGCAACCGCATATGGTTTGCTTATCACCGCTATAACCGGCCTCATTCTTTATCCATCAGGGCGAATAACGCGGCTTGTCAACTTCACCCCATCTAACAACCACACCGTCTGCATTGACTGCAAAGGCGGCCTGTAGAAAACATACCCTCCTTTCAACAGCACATAACCCTTTGATCAAACAAGTTCCGGTTTACCCTAACCGGCTTACAAGCTTTTCTATTTTCTGCTCTATCACCTCCGGCAAGGCGGTAATTAACATCTTGCGTCCTTTTAAAACAATACGTCTGTATAAAAAAAAGCTTTCGTCCATAGGGACGAAAGCTTTTGCTTCACGCGGTACCACCCTGGTTGGGCACATTTTGTGCCCCCCTCTTTTAAGGTACGGGCCAGAATTATTCCGCCCGATGCCCTGCATCTAAGCCAGAACGCATCTGGCTTAGCTTAACAATATTTTCAGGTACGGACTGAAAGGTTTCCAGCTATATACCTCCTTCCTTTTAACGGTGGAAGTTTCCGTCAAAGCCTACTGACCGTTTTGACAATTTTAAAAATGTATTAGCGGCTTTCGGTTTGCTTTCTCGGGAGTGTATTTCAGCACCTTCGGACACCGGGTCGCAGCGGCCCCCGGCTCTCTGCTGTCCATCCACCGCCTACTTCTCTCCGTCATCGATGTTTGCCATTTACTTATGCATAAACTTTTGTTAGCAATAATACCAGTAATACATCATTTTTCCTGCTCCGTCATTCGGTATTTTCAGCCTGCGACTCCAAAGGGAACTTCTACTGGTTGTTATTCTGTCGGGCTTTCAGCCTGTGGCCCATCATCTCTGATGAAAACAGCACCAGCTTACTTTCCTTTTTCATTGTCTTTTATTGCTAGATATTAAATTATTGTAGATAATAACACAGGTTTTTGATTACGTCAATGCTTTAATTTCTTTCCAAATTAGCGAGGCTGCACATTAAGGCAAAGCTGGTGAAATAGCAGGGAAATAATGGATTGAACAGAAACAGATAAGCGGTTATAATTGCGTTAACAGCCACCGTTTTACAATAACGATGACTGAGAAGCCTAAAAAACCTGGATTTTAAACTAAAAGGAGCCGCTGTTGATCAGATTTGGCGGCGAAGTAATGGTGGTTACCTGCAGGACCAGGGGCATGGTAGAAACATAATGGCCCATTTTTGCCCGGGAAGGCGCTTCCGCAGACCTGGCTGGGCTCCGCA
>SLRT01000057.1 GCA_007130825.1 Syntrophomonadaceae bacterium
CTACCAGGCGGCAAACTGGATTTATTTGGGCCGAACCCAGGGCCGTGGACGGATGGACCGCTACAACAAAAGATCTTTTAGCTGCAAAGATATCTATGTTTACCCCCTGAAGGGTGATTTTTGCGCCTCTTTAAGGGGGGAAGAGCAATGATTGGTCGCCGTTATGAGCGAAGGGGGAAACAGCGGAAGCAAGGTAAGCCCTATAACCAGAAGCTTAGAAGATATCATACGGCAGCCCAGCCAGCCAGATAGGATTCATAAACCTAGATGCGAAGCTGGCATGTAAGCCCGGTGCGGGAGGAGCAGCCGGGTTTGATGCGGCGGGAACTGGAAATAGGGCAAGGTAAGGATAATGAGGCGCTGTCAACCGAAAGGGACAGCAAACGGACCAGGCCTGACCTAAACTACTACGCCAGTTCTCGACCCTACAGTGCTGTGACTATTGCGTGCGTGTTGATCTTTTCAAATGATAGCGTTATACTATTATATAATTGTGAAGATTTTTTAACGTCTACCTCTGGCATTAAAGAAAACGCTAACCAACTTTACCCTGTATGCAGACTACTGTGTTTTCTAATGTCCTTTTCACTTGCTGTATAGCTGGTTAAGCTTCAAGTTGATCCAAAAGGAGCTGTTTTCATGGCAGGCCATAAACCTTCCGGAATCCCTCTCCGCATGGCTTTACTCTACTTCCTTTTTGCCGGTTTTTATATCTTTGTTTCCGATCAAATCCTTATGCATTACATCTCTGATCCGGCAGCCCTGACCTTTTTCCAAACCTATAAAGGCTGGGGCTTTGTTGCCGTAACTGCCCTGCTGCTCTATTTCTTGCTAAAAGCTCACCTCCAGCAGCTGCTGCTGGAGGTGAACGAACGAAGGAGAGCAGCAGAAGCTGAAAAATTGGCCGCAAAACACTGGCAAAAGACTTTCGATGCCAGTATCGATGCGATTTGTTTGGTTGACACTGAAAAAAACATCCTGCGTGTTAACCGTGCTATGGCTAATTTGGCAGAGGTAAACCAGGAAGATTTACCGGGGCAGAAATGCTGCGCAGTGATCCATGAAGAACCTGACTCCTTTGACAACTGCCCGTTGTTAGATACATACAACCTGGTTGAAAGAAAAGAAGCTGAGCTGCAGTTAAAAGGTCGCTGGTATATTGCCAGTGTTGATCCTGTTTTTAATGAAAGTGGGGAGCTGCAGTATGCGGTCCACATCCTTCGTGATATATCAGATCGCAAGCAGGCGGAAGAAAATATTCGCTCCCAACGGGATGCCTTAAGCTCACTTCACTCCCTTTCTACTATTATGCGAACAGCCTCTAGTACCGACGATCTGCTTTCCCTGGTATTAAACGAATCCTGCCGCCTTCTGGAGGCCGATAACGGCACTGTAATGCGTCTCTCCCAGGACCGGAAGTATTTTACCATTGTTAAGGCCGAAGGATTGTGGGTGGCGCAAGTCGGTTACGAATTCCCGGCGACCAAAGGCCTGTGCAGCAAAGTCCTGCAAACCGGAAAACCTTATATAACCGATAACTACAGCGATGAAGAAAAGGAACTGTACTTTCTTAATCAAACTGAAAGAACTGGCCCGATGGTGCTGGTTCCGCTAAAAACCGAAGCTGAGACAATCGGGGTGCTGGAAGTGTCAAGGCGGCGGTACGAGGAAACCCGCCTTTTTACAACAGCAGATGTTGAGCTGCTATCGGCTATCGGCGAAATGGCCGGTAACGCCCTGCGGCACCAAGTCTTGTTTGAAAGCGCCCAGAAGCGCTTAAAACAGCTTCAGGGATTGCGTAACATTGATAAAGCCATTTCCGGTAGTCTGGATTTAAACCTTATATTTGACGTAATCTTAAACGAAGTCACAACCCTGCTAAACTTAGATGCGGCAGCGATCCTTCGGTTCGATCATAAAACAGGCATTATCGAATACTCAGCCTGCCGCGGCTTTTTGTTTGAAAAGGGTCCACAGCTAGAACTGCGCTGGGGCGAAGGTTACGCCGGGCGCGCAGTTAAAGGGCAAAGGTTGATCGAAATCTCCAACCTGAAAAAAGTCGATATGGACCCGGTCCAGGGGCCGCTGTTAGAAGAAGAACGCTTTGTCAGCTACTACGCTATTCCACTTATCACCAAGGGTTACGTGCAGGGCGTGCTGGAAGTTTATCAACGGGAAGAGCAGGAACTTGACCAGGAATGGCTCGACTTCCTAAAAGCTTTGGCCGGACAGACGGCGATTGCCATTGACAACGCAGATCTTTTTCAAGGCATGGAAACCGCCAACCTGGAGCTTATCCAGGCTTATGATGCGACCATTGAAGGATGGGCCTACGCCCTCGATTTAAAAGACGAAGAGACGGAAGCGCACAGCCAGCGGGTGACCAGGCTGGCCCTGCGGATCGCCAAGCGGATGAATATCAAAAAAGAAGAGCTGCCGCATATCAAGCGTGGGGTCTTGCTGCACGATATCGGCAAGATGGGCATTCCGGATTCAATTCTGCTGAAGCCCGGCCCGCTGACAGAAGATGAGTGGGCTGTGATGCACAGACACCCTGTTTACGCCTATGAAATGCTCTCCAGGATCGATTACCTGCGCCCGGCGCTCGATATCCCCTACTGCCACCATGAAAAATGGGATGGCAGCGGATATCCCCGGGGCCTTAGAGGTGAAGAAATACCCCTGCCGGCCAGAATCTTCGCTGTAGTCGATGTTTACGATGCCCTGACCAGTGATAGACCCTACCGCAAGGCCTGGTCGGAAAAAGATACCCTGGCCTTAATTAAAAAAGAGAGCGGCAGCCATTTTGATCCGGCAGTGGTGGAGGAGTTTTTTAAAGAGATTGAAGATAGTTCATAAGATATTAAAAGACAATAAACCACTTGTGGATATGTAAAAGGTATAGTTTTGTCTTAATGTCTTAATATTTTAATGTGTTCTATAAATGCAAAGGTGATCCTTTTTTTATTGTCTTGTCGTTTTGTATATGTATGTATTGAAGAACCGGATAGTAGAATGGACTGCAGTTAGTTTACGCCTCCATAAAATTTTTAATTTTTTGCAGAGCAGGGTGCAAGTGATAGGCTGGCGGACTCTTTAAGGCACATTCCCATCGATAATAGACATTATTTAAGAGCCGGTTTTTGCTCCAACGCGTAAACTATAGCCCTGAGCAGACTGATGGGGCTCCGGGATGCTATATGCTATAAATAACATCTATTGTCAGACGTTGTTGCTTGCGTGGGATACACCGGGACACAGTTCTGGCGACCACCAAAGCATTAAACATCTGTAGTTATGGCCTTCTCCTTGCTGTACCTGACGGAGCTCTATATTGCCACCTACACATTACAGCAACCTGATTATTATAATGAGGTTGGAAGGGTTTGTTGTGAAGGTAAACCAGGGGGACTTGCGATTTAAAGTATTGGTCGCCCCCCTTGTTGCCGCAATTATCACCAAATATAACAACCAAACACACCCTGCAGCACGGGCAACCATTGCCCACATAACCACTTTATATGCATTGACAGAATATCGATTCGGTGCTAAACTTCTAACAGTTAGGCGCCCTTTTAAGATAGTCCGGTGAGGCTGGCAAGGGAGCGACCGATTAAGCACTTATGCGCCGCCTGCTCCCAAAGTACCGGGTGGTTTTTTATTTGCCCTGAATCCTTCAGCCCACTGTTTTTAAGCAGGGCGGGGAGGGAGGTGAGAAGATGGCGCTTAAGCATAAAGCGACTGTTATGGACGAGAAAACGATGCAACAGGCCTTGCGGCGGATTGCCCATGAAATTATTGAGCACAACCGGGGAACAGAAAAAGTTGTCCTAATTGGGATTCGCAAGCGGGGAGTTCCCCTGGCCGAGAGGTTGCAGGAATATTTATGTGAAATTGAAGATTTTGAAATACCGCTTGGCATCCTCGATATCACTCTTTATCGCGATGATTTGATTCAAAGACAAGACCAACCCGAAGTTCATACTACAGATGTCCCCTTTGATTTAACCGACAAACACGTTGTTGTTATTGATGATGTTTTGTTTACCGGACGCACCGTCCGCGCCGCTATGGACGCACTCATTGACCTGGGCCGGCCGGCCGGTATTCAACTTGCCGTGCTGATCGACCGCGGTCACCGCGAACTGCCCATAAGGGCCGATTACGTGGGCAAAAACGTGCCCTCATCGCGCAGTGAACTGGTTGAAGTAAAGGTAAAAGAAATTGATCAGGCAGACCGGGTCGATATTCTGGAAAAAATAGCGGAGTGATTTGTGTTTTACAGGCTGTTGAAAGCTTATTGGCAGAGGAGGTAGTGAATCGGTGCAGACTTTAAGGCGTAAGGATATACTCGGGTTGGAAGAGATGTCCGCTGAAGAAATCAATCTTATTTTAGAAACCGCCCGTTCTATGCGAGAAATCATGCAGCGTAAAATAAAGAAAGTTCCTGTCCTGCGGGGGCGATCTGTATTAAATCTTTTTTATGAACCCAGTACCAGGACCAAGGCCAGCTTCGAGCTGGCTCAAAAATATATGAGTTCAGACTCGGTAAGCGTGGCCGGAACTTCCTCTAGTTTGGTGAAAGGTGAAACTCTCAAAGACACCGTGCGCAATGTGGAAATAATGGGGATTGAATGCGTGATTATGAGGCATCCCGTTTCCGGTTCTTCTCATTACCTGGCTCGTAACGTTGAAGCTTCGGTTATCAATGCCGGGGACGGCATGCACGAACATCCGACCCAGGGATTGCTCGATATGTTTACGATTTGGGAAAAGAAGGGGCGGCTGGAGGAATTGAAGGTCGCCATAGTCGGTGATATCCGCCACAGCCGGGTTGCCCGTTCCAACCTGTGGGGTTTGCAAAAAATGGGCGCAGAGGTAGTGGTGGCCGGTCCTCCGACCCTGATGCCCCCGGACCTGAACGCATTCGGGGTAAAGCATTTTACCGTTATTGAAGAAGCCGTTGATGGTGCCGATGTAGTGATGGCCTTACGGCTGCAAAAAGAACGCCAGGAAAGCGGGCTTTTTCCAAGCATGCGTGAATATGCTGAACTGTACGGGTTGACGCCGCAGCGGATCACCCGGGCTAAAGAGGACCTTCTAATCATGCATCCCGGCCCGATGAACCGGGGAATTGAAATAAGCTCGGAGTTAGCTGACGGCCCCCAATCGGTTGTTTTAGAACAAGCAGCCTCAGGCGTGGCTGTCCGGATGGCTCTTCTTTACCTTTTGCTGGGAGGGACAAAAGAATAATGAAACCACTTTTTATTACCGGGGGCCGGGTTGTAGACCCCGCCCGAAACTTTGATGATTCAGCAGATATTTTAATTCGCGAAGGCGTTGTAGAAAAGTTGGAAAAGGAACTTAAACAGCCCCCTGAGGCAGAGGTGATCGATGCCGCCGGCCTGGTGGTAACTCCGGGTTTGATCGATATCCATGTTCACCTTCGCGATCCGGGCCAGGAATACAAGGAAGATATTTTATCCGGAACCCGGGCGGCAGCGGCCGGCGGTTTTACTGCGCTGGCGGCAATGGCCAATACCGATCCGGCAGGCGACGATCCTTCGATGATCCGCTACATCTACGAAAGGGCAGCCAATGCGGCGGCCAAAGTTTATCCTCTGGGAGCGTTAACCAAGGGTCTGGAAGGAAAAGAAATGGCTGAATTGGGCCGGATGAAAAGCGCCGGGGCGGTCGGTTTTTCTGATGACGGAAGGCCGGTGGTCGATGGGACCATTATGCGCAATGCCCTGCAATATGCTTGTGGTATCGATGCTCCGGTTATTGCCCATGAAGAAGATTCCTATCTTTTCGCCGGGGGAGTAATGCACGAAGGCTCTGTCTCATCGGTGCTTGGTTTAAAAGGCATACCGTCGGCAGCTGAAGAGGCTATGATGGCCCGTGACTTGTTAATATTAAAGCTTACCGGCGGCAGTTTGCATCTGGCCCATGTTTCTACCGCCGGTTCTGTCGAACTGGTGCGCAATGCCAAAGCGGAAGGATTACAATTAACTGCTGAAGTAACTCCGCACCATCTTTTACTTACCGACCGCCTGGTAAAAAATTCCGGTTACAACACCAATACAAAGGTTAATCCCCCGCTCAGGACTGAATATGACCGGCAGGCCCTGTGGGCCGGTTTGCTTGACGGAACTATTGATGCAATCGCTTCCGATCACGCTCCTCACCATCCTGATGATAAAGATGTGGAATATGATTTTGCCCCCTTCGGGATAGCCGGACTGGAGACAACACTGCCGCTCATGCTTGATGAAGTCGCATCCGGAAGAATCAAGAAGTTTACCCTTCCCCTGCTGGTGGAAAAGCTGACCTCCGCCCCGGCCCGGATCCTTGATCTTCCCGGCGGGACCCTTGCACCGGGCAGCCCGGCCGACCTGACCATTATCGATTTGAACCGTGAATTTATTGTCAATCCCGAAACCTGGTATTCAAAATCACGCAACACGCCTTTTGCCGGGAAGCGGCTGACAGGCGCGCCGGTTTACACCATTGTCGGAGGGCGGATAACGATGAAAGAAGGTGTGGTTACTGAAAACGAAAAAGGGGCCTGAATATCAGACTGAAGACTGTCCGGTTATCGATAAACAGGTTGTCGCTTCCGGTTACTGCCGGGTTGCCCTGCATGCCCCGGTTATTGCCCGAAAAGTAGATCCCGGGCAGTTTGTTCAGATTTTTATGCCCCCGGAACACCGCGACCACATGCTTCCGCGGCCTTTTAGCATATTTGGGGCAAACCGGAAAAACGGAGAGCTGGTTATTCTCCTTGAAATTAAAGGCCGGGGTACAGACCTGCTTGCGGGCACCGGGCCGGGATCTTCGTGGAAACTGCTCGGCCCCCTGGGCACCGGTTTCCCCGCCCTTTCGCCGGCATCATTGCTAGTTGCCGGGGGAATGGGTATCGCTCCCCTAGCTTTTTTGGCCGCATCGGCTGCAGTGCCCTGTACCTTGATCTACGGGGCCCGGACAGCCGGTCAGCTGATTTGCCCGCAGTCGGATCTTAACCGGCCCGGATTGAGCCTTCTTGAAACCACCGAGGATGGAAGCAGGGGTGAAAAAGGAACTGCCGTCGATCTGCTCTCCCGCTTGATTGCCGACGCTGGTACAGTTTTTGCCTGCGGACCCCGGCCGATGCTTGCGGCGGTAAATAATTTATGCCGCCGGGCCGGAATTGAAGCCTGGGTATCGGTGGAAGAACGTATGGCCTGCGGAGTCGGAGCCTGTCTTGGTTGCGCCGTGGCTACAGGAAGCGGATACAAGCGCGCCTGCCGGGATGGGCCGGTGTTTCGGGCGGAGGAGGTAATCCTCGATGGATAAAGGCAGTAATCAATCAAGAAACGGTTCGGCTAAAAAAACTGATGAGATCCGGCGCATTGAACCGGACCTCAAGGTTAACCTTTGCGGAATTATTCTGGATAACCCCGTTATCGCAGCGTCGGGCCCCTTCGGCTATGGCCATGAATACCGGGCGCTTACTAATTTCGAGGCTCTGGGCGGAATTATCGTTAAGGGCGTTTCTTTAGAACCCTGGACCGGCAACCCGCCTCCGCGCCTGGCCGAGACTGCTTCGGGGTTGTTAAATGCGATCGGTTTGCACAACCCGGGACTGGATCAATTCCTGGAAAAAGATCTGCCCCTGCTGCGCGATGCCGGGCCGCGGCTTATCGTTAATGTTGTCGGTTGCTCGATCAATGAATACTCCCGGGTAGCTTCACATCTTGACGGCGTGGAGGGAATTGACGGGTTGGAGATAAACATATCCTGTCCTAATGTCAAGGCGGGGGGAATGGCTTTTGGTACCGATCCGGAAGCGACTTACCAGGCAGTCAGCGCGGTCCGCCGCCGGACAAAACTGCCCCTTTTGATCAAACTTTCCCCCAATGTCACAGATATCTGCGTTATAGCCCGGGCCGCAGAAGAGGCTGGTGCAGACGGCATATCGCTGATCAACACCTTGGCCGGCATGCTGATCGATGTTGGACAAAAAAAACCGCTGCTGGGCAATACTTTCGGCGGGCTTTCCGGGCCGGCCATTATGCCCGTGGCCCTGAAGATGGTCTGGCAGGTAGCCGGTACGGTCAAGGTTCCTGTTCTTGGTATGGGCGGCATAAATTCGGCCGAAGACGCCCTGCAGTTTATCATGGCCGGGGCAAGGGCGGTGGCGGTGGGAACCGGATTTTTCTATGATCCGGAGCTTCCGGTGAAGATTAATGCGGGACTGACAGAATACATGAAAACGAACGGCATAAGCAATCTGGGCCGGATCGAGGGAATTGCCCGCTCATAATTTGTCTTTCAGTGAGACAGGGGATTTGGCACACTTATTTATGGGTTGCCGATGATGAGAATCTTTTTAATACTTCCTTCATGGAGTGAAAGCCTGGAGTGAAAGCCTGGAGTGAAAGCCTGGAGTGAAAAATGCAGAGATGACGGGCCCGGGAAACTAAATTATCAACTTCTCGCAAATTTGGCAGGACTGTGCTATGCGATCTTGCAATAGCTGTTTGACCGGACCTTTAACAGCGGTCATTGTAAAAATAAATTTTAGAGCTCTGGCCTGTCCCGGCCAGGATTTGAAAAAAGATCATAAATTTAAAACAGGATTGTAAAGGGGAAGGTTCAGGATGGACAAAAAGAGTAACTATCGATCGGGTGCGGCGTGGACGGTTAAAAGCTTTTCTGAACGCCTGATCGTTGCCCTTGACTACTCCGATCCCGGGCAGGCAAAGAAAATTATAAGTCAGCTTGCGCCGCTCGGGGTCGGTTTTAAGGTCGGCCTGGAGCTATACATGGCCGGAGGGCCGGCTATGGTCAGCGATTTAAGCTCCCGCCACCGCATTTTTCTTGATTTAAAATTTTACGATATTCCCAATACCGTGGCCGCAGCGGTCAGGGCTGCAGCATCGCTTAATGTGTGGATGCTCAATGTACATGCTGCCGGGGGCAGAAAAATGCTCAGCGCCGCCCGCGAAGCAGTTGAAGGCATGGAGAAGCGGCCAATTATCCTTGCTGTAACCGTGCTTACCAGTATGGATGATCAGGAGATGGCAGATACCGGCTGCTCCGGACCGCTGGCCGAACGAGTAACCCAGTTGGCCGGGCTAACCGCCGAGTGTGGTTTAGACGGAGTAGTCTGTTCACCGTTGGAAATTGCCGCGGTAAAAAGAAGTGTTTCGGTGCAGTTCATTACTGTCTCCCCGGGGATCAGGCCTTCCGGTGAAGCCACTAACGACCAGTTCCGGACCGCGACTCCGGCGAAAGTTATTCAATCCGGGGGAGACTACATGGTGGTCGGACGGCCGGTTACCGGCTCAGCCGACCCGCTTTTAGCCGCCCGGAAGATACTGGGTGATATGGGAGTTGACCAATAAAGAAGGTGAAGAGGAAAATATGAACGAGGATAAAAAAATGAACCGCAGTAAGATAAGCGATCTGTTAAAAAAAACCGGAGTAATTATGGAGGGCCATTTCCTGCTTACTTCGGGAAGACACAGTGACCTTTTTCTGCAATGTTCTCAACTGCTGCAGTACCCGGAACTCACCGCAAAGGTTTGCCGTATGATGGCTGAACCGTTTAAAAATGAAAAAATTGAAACCGTAATCGGCCCGGCCATGGGCGGGGTAATCCTTTCCTATGAAGTTGCCCGTTCTCTTGGGGCCAGGGCTTTGTTTGCCGAACCTTCAGGCGGCGAGATGATCCTCAGGCGCGGTTTCCGGGTTGACGCGGGCGAAAAAGTGCTAGTGGTGGAAGATGCAGTTACCACCGGCGGCTCAGTGCAAAAGGTTTTAGATTTACTGGACAACCTGGGGGTCGAATTAGCCGGAGTATCGGTTATGATCGATCGTACCGCCGGCAAGCTTAATTTTGGTGTAACTACAAGGGCGCTGCTGACAATGGATGTTTTCTCATATAGTCCGGAAAACTGTCCCTTGTGCCGGAAAGGGATTCCGTTGCAAAAGCCAAAGAATTAGCATACAAGCCGGCGGTAGAGTCGATTGCCCCGAATGCCTTAATTGATGAAGTGCACAAAGCCGGCAACACGGGACGACAAACACCCGGGAGGAACATAATTTGTGTGATAAAAAGTGCTCGATCAACAAAGAAACGGGGAGTATACATAGAAAATGCAGGAAAAAATAAATAAACGACTGAGCAAAGAATTAAATATTTCAGAAAGTAAGGTTGTCCAGACGATATCTTTATTCGACGAAGGCAACACGGTACCCTTTATTGCCCGCTACCGCAAAGAAATGACCGGCGGCCTTACCGATGAAGAAGTTCGCCTGCTGCAGGAAAAGCTGGTCAGCTATCGTAACCTTGAGCAACGCCGTGGAGAGGTGCTGCGCCTGATTGAAGCCCAGGGGGTTTTAACCACCGAACTGCGGGGCCAAATTGAAAAAGCGGCCACTGTTGCCGAACTGGATGATCTCTACCGTCCTTACCGGCCCAAGAAACGGACCCGGGCCTCGGTGGCCCGTGAAAAAGGGCTTGAACCGCTGACCCTGGCCGTCCTGAAAGGTCAGGTGGATATTGCAGAAGAAGCGGAAAAATATATTGACCCGGAACAGGGTTTGCCGGATAACAGGGCTGTTTTACAGGGTGTTTCCGATATTCTGGCGGAGATTATTTCTGATGACGCCGGGGTGCGAAGAAGCCTGAGGCGCATTTATCAAAAAAGCGGTGCAATAGAGGTTGTAAAAAAAGACAGCAATGCAATTAATACTTATGATGATTACGATGGCTATACAGAGCCACTGGCAAAAATTAAAGGGCACCGGATCCTGGCCATCAACCGCGGGGTCAAGGAAAAAGTGCTTGACTGGAAAGTGGTTGTGCCGGAGGAGAAAGCGCGGCCTGCAATTTCCGCCCAATATATTAACCGGGAACAGAACGATGCCTGCCGGGAAATGATCGAGGCCGCCTGTGCCGATAGCTACCGGCGGTTAATTCATCATTCCCTGGAAAGAGAAATGTGGCAGTTCCTGCTGGAAAAAGCAGTGGAAGGTGCCATGGTGGTTTTTAAAGAGAACCTGAAAAAAAGGCTCCTTGTTCCGCCGGTCCGTCACCGCCGGATAATGGGCTGGGATCCCGGTTTTCGCACCGGGTGCAAGTTGGCCTGCGTTTCTGAGACCGGTGAACTTCTCGATACAGTGGCCGTTTATCCCACTGCACCCCGGAATGACCGTGAAGGGACCACCAAAAAAGTTCTTCAGCTGGTGGAGGATTATAAAATCGACTACATTGCCGTCGGCAACGGAACAGCCTCCCGGGAGAGTGAAGCTTTTATTGCTGAATTAATCAAGGATTACAACCTGCCTGTGGAATACACCATTGTCAATGAAGCCGGGGCCAGTGTTTATTCGGCATCACCGGCGGCCAAAAATGAATTTCCCGGTCTCGATGTGGCCGAGCGCAGTGCAGTGTCGATCGCCCGTCGCCTCCAGGATCCGCTTGCCGAACTGGTCAAGATTGACCCGAAAGCGATCGGTGTCGGCCAGTACCAGCACGATATGCCGGCCAAGGAACTGGATTCGGCCCTGGCCGGAACGGTGGAAGGTTGTGTTAACAGCGTGGGGGTGGATTTGAACAGCGCTTCGGCGGCCCTGCTATCTTATGTTGCCGGTATTAACAGCGTTGTAGCCGGAAGAATTGTTACCCAACGCAGCGAGCACGGTTCATTTCATTCACGCGAGCAGCTGCTTGCCGTATCAGGACTCGGATCGAAAGTTTTTAAACAGTGCGCCGGTTTCTTGCGCCTGCCCGACAGTGACAATTTCCTGGAAAGAAGCGCCGTTCATCCCGAGTCTTATGCGTTGGCCGGACAGATTATGGAAGAACTGGCCTTGAAACCGGAGGAACTGGGCAGTTTCGATGCTGTTTCCTCCATGACCGATGCTGAAATATCTGCACTGGCCTCCCGCCTGGATGCCGGAGAACCGACGGTTAAAGATATCTTTGAAGAATTTCGCAAACCGGGCCGTGACCCCCGTGAAGATCTGCCCGGGCCGGTTTTTCTTAAGTCGATTACTGAACTCGACGATCTAAAACCGGGAATGACCCTGATGGGAATTGTGCGTAACATAGTTGATTTCGGGGCTTTTATTGATCTGGGCGTTCACCAGGACGGCCTGGTCCATATTTCTGAAATAGCCGACCGTTACATTAAACATCCCCTTGAAGTTTTGCAAATTGAGGCGGTAGTCCCGGTTAAGATCCTATCCATCGATCGTAATCGCAACCGTATTGCCCTTTCTATAAAACAGGCTGAGCAGGATGAAACAGAGTAAAGAAAGCGGCACAGTTTGTTCCTGAAACTAGCTGCACAGCAGTCCGAAGCGAGTGTGTTATCTGCGTTTATTCCATTTACCGGGCCGCAATAAAATCGATCTTTGGGCCGGGAGAACTGCCTGGGGCAGGTAAAAAAGGCCCAGGATTACCGGAAACCCGGCGAGCAGTAAATATTTTCGCCCGGTGGGCATTACTTCCCAGAACCCCTGGTAGAAGTTGCGTGATGCTCTTGTCAGATCCGGCCGGGGTATACTATATTTTAATTGGCCGGTTTCATTGACATTAAGTATTGCTTCATCCAGGTTTTCCGCCGCGCGTTGCGGTTTGCCTTCATAGTCAACCCAGACATGGGTTAAAGACATTTTTTTCTGGTAAGGGACATTCAATTCTTCAAGCAGCGAAGCAAAAAGCAGGTAACGTGCCTTACAGTCGCCGCTGCCGCTTTGCAGGGCCTGGTCCAGGGTGGGGAAATACCAGGGCATGTTATATGTTTCCCAGTCGTAGCTGTAAGGTAGCTGAGTATAAGCGAATTGTTCGATTTCTAAGGTGGAACTATATTCCAGCTCCCGGGCAAGCTCGGTTACCAGCAGTGGCATGATCGGTGGGTTTTTTAGCCTGTACAGACTGGCGGTTAGGTTAAAAGGATTGGGGTAAAGCACAAATATAAACCATCCAACCAGCATCATGGTTATGATTAAGAACCTTTTTGCTTTTTGTTTCTTGGGGTTTAGCAGTCGCATTCTTCCTTTCTTCTAATCCGGGTGTGGTTAAAGATAAGTATAAACGGCTAACCGGTTCACTCACCTTAATATAATATAGCGGTAAAATTGACCAAACGCAATGCCGTTTAAGCCGCTTGTGGTGGTTCTAGCTTGCCCTGCCTCGTTATATCTTTCACAGATGAATTATTTGTAATTCACCCAATTTTTTTATAGAATAGTTGCAAAGGGCTGGAATGAAATAAATGGAAAAATTCTTGCAGGGGAGGGCTTTTCATGAAAATGCGTCTGGTTGTGCTGATCATTGCGGCAATGCTTGTTTTTACAATTTATTCCTGGGCAACAGCTTTGGATTTTGATCTTTTCGGCCAGCTTTACCTTCGCTATTTAAGTCTTTTGTTTGCTCCACTTGGGCTGCTTTTTATTTTCTTTCAATTTGTCTTTGTTTCCCGGATAAAAACAATTGAATCCGGATTCGGCCTTGACCGGATGTTCCGCTGGCACCGGATTTTCGGGCGTATCGGCTTGTTTTTTGTGACCTTTCATATGATCCTGATTGTTTTTTATCGCTTTGGAGCATACGGAGAAATACTGGCGGATACTTTTATCTGGGTCGGGATAGCAGCTCTGCTCGGGTTCATGATTACCGCCGGGCTGGCTGCAACGTACAAGAAACTGGGCCTGGCCTATGAAGTCTGGCGCAATATCCACCTGGCCAACTATCTTTTATTTCCCTTCGTGATGATCCATGTTTTTTTCCATACACAGACCGGTTCCCTACTTTACTATTTATGGCTGTTCCTGGCTGTTTTATTTTTTGCCATTGTTATTTATCGGTTAGCCAGGATTGCCGCTGTTCGCAAAAATCCCCATGAAGTTGTCGAAGTAAGACAGGAAGCAGAAGATATATGGAGCCTGTTTTTTGATGGTCCCCGGTTTAGCTATAAACCGGGCCAGTTTATGTTCATCCAGCTGCTGCGTGACGGTATTTTGTCTGAACCGCACCCCTTTACCATTTCAGCCAGCCCTACCGCGGAATACCGGTCAATCACCCCTAAGCAGCTGGGTGATTTTACCAAAACAATAAAGGATACCAAAGTCGGTGACCGGGCTTTTATTGATGCTCCATACGGTGTTTTCAGCATTTTAAACTATGATCGCGGCGAACCGGTATTTATTGCCGGGGGGATCGGTATTACTCCGTTTATGAGCATGCTGCGCTATATGCGCGATCAAAAATTTGATAAAAAAGTAACCCTTTTCTGGGCCAACCGCAATGAAAAAAGCCTTTGTTTCCAGGATGAGCTGGAAAAAATGCAGGAAGAGATGCCCGGCTTCAGGGCAATCCTGGTCATGTCTGATCAACCCGATTGGCCGGGGGTAAAAGGTCACCTGAGGGGACCGATGATTCTCGATCAGCTTGAAAGCATCGAGGGTAAAGAATTTTTTATCTGTGGACCGCCGGCGATGAGCAGGGCAACTATGACCGAGTTAAAACAGCTCAATGTGCCGCCGTCTAGAATCCACAGCGAGCTATTTGAGCTGTAAGTCTGTGCAGTGATCGATGGTATACAGAAAACAGCTGCAAACCCGGGGCCTGGGAGCAGCCCGGTGGCGGTTGAACAGCTAAGTCGCAGCGAAGCCCTTAATCAGGAAGGAGCTTGTTCAATGGATCTGATTTTCTACAACGGACGCGTTATAACCATAGATCATCAACAGCGGGAGGCCCGGGCTGTGGCGATCAGGGCGGATCAGATTGCTGCTGTCGGAGGTAATGATCAGGTTCTAGCGCTTAAGAACGACAGGACCAAAATGATCGACCTGGCAGGCAGAACCCTGTTACCAGGTTTTAATGACAGCCATATGCACCTGATCAGTTATGCTTCGACCGCAGAAAAAGTAGACCTGCGGCACTGCACCAGTATAGATCAAATCGGCTCAGCAGTTAAAAATTTTATTCGGGAAAAGGGGATAAAAAGCGAACAGTGGGTTGTCGGATGGGGATGGGACCAGGCTTTGTTCCAGGATCAGCGCCTCCCCAACCGGGACGATCTTGACCGGGTCACTTCAGGGCAACCCCTGGCTTTAATGCGCACCTGTTGTCATATCCTTTCTGTTAACTCTGCTGCTTTGAAAAAAGCCGGTATTGACCGGCACCCCTGTTCAGTGGAAGGGGGAAATATTGTCACAGATGCACGGGGTGTGCCTACCGGCGTGCTCGAAGAAAAGGCCATGGTGCTTGTTATGGACTTGTTTGCCCCGCTGGATAAAGATAAGCTTAAAGAGTTGATCAGGTCGGCAGCCGGGGATTTTCTGTCAGCCGGTTTGACCTCGGTGCAGACAGATGACCTGACCGCACTGGGCGGTGATCTTGCCCCGGAGCTTATCGATGCGTACCGCGAACTCGAATCGACCGGGGAATTGCCTCTGCGCGTGAATATGCAGGCGCTTTTGCCCGCGAAGGACGAACTGCAATCATTTTTAGCGCGTGGTTACCGGACCGGCCAGGGGAGCGGCTATTTTAAAATCGGCCCGCTCAAACTTTTAACAGACGGTTCCATAGGCGGCCGAACAGCCCTGGTTTCTGCTCCTTACGAAGGTTACCCGGAAAACTGCGGGATAGAAATATTATCCCGCCGGGAAGTAAAAGAACTGGTTGACCTTGCCCACAGCTGCGATATGCAGGTTGCTGTCCATGCCATCGGTGATGCGGCAGTCAGCATGGTCCTCGATATTTACGATGAGGCGGAACGACGGTATCCCCGTTCCGATCCCCGGTTCCGGGTTATCCATGCTTCGATGGTCAGTCCGTCTATACTTGATCGCTTTAAAAAACAAGCTGTGATTGCTGATATACAGCCGTTATTTACACCCTCGGACTTTATCCTCGTGGACCGGCACCTGGGACCGCAGCGCGCCGCCTGGGTTTACCGCTGGAAAGATTTTATCCAACGGGGCATTAGGCTGGCCGGTGGCTCAGATTGCCCGGTGGAAAACTACGAACCGTTAGAAGGTATTCATGCGGCGGTAACCAGGCAGGATAAAAACGGCAATCCTCCCGGCGGCTGGTTTCCCGATCAATGTTTAGCCCTCGATGAGGCTCTCTATATATATACTATGGGTTCTGCCTGCTGCACATATGAAGAAAATATTAAAGGCAGTATTACCGCAGGCAAGTTGGCTGACCTGGTAGTCCTCTCTGAGGATATTACAACCACAGAACCGGCGAAGATCAAGGATATCGAAGTTGATATGACCATTGTCGGTGGCAATATCGCCTACAGCTCATCTGAAATGAAGAATAATCCCGGCGAAAAATAATTCGTTGACAGCGGTTCGTAACACTCTGTAACAGAAAGGGGTGATTGGGATTAGCAGAATAACTGCGTTTGGCCGACCGCTTGTTCTTGACCGTATCACAAACCGCGTGGTGGCGATCCTGACCCTGGTCATACTGGCGGCAGCTTTTATTCACCAGCTCACCCTGGCAGCTCCTTTTACTGGGGCTCTGGTTACGGCAGCGGCAACCGCATTCGCTGTTTTTCTCTGTTGGGCGATCGGCCGGGAAATTGATCCTGCCTATCAATGGTCTGCTTTTGTTGCCCTGCCGTTTACCTTGATCTTCACTTTCATTTTTGGCGCCCCCGGTATTGTGGCCCTATTTTTTATCTTGCTTTTTAGCCGGGTTCTTAACGGC
>SLRT01000080.1 GCA_007130825.1 Syntrophomonadaceae bacterium
AATTGATTATACAAGCTATTTTACGCTTCATGTAAAGATGCAGTGTTTTGTTTTGAAAATAATAGATTTTAGGATAAAATTTTGACAAAACCCAAATCTTAAAATATAATGTAATGTAGTCTAAAAATGTAAGGTAATCAGTAAAATGTAAAAAGTTTTTTTTGCGGCAGGCTGCGGCCGCCTGTTATTCACCTGGTTCAGCAATCCGGGTGAAACGGCCGCCGGTAATCATCTACAGAAATAATTATAGAGAAGAGAAAAAAGATTACCGCTATATTTTATCAGGGAGGAAGTGTTTTTAATGCTGTTTAAGAAGCATGTGATTTTGTTTATTGTCGTTATGTTTATTTTTTCCGTCGCCGCTCCGGTTTATGCCGCCCCAGAAGGAATGGTTTATGATAAGACCTATGATTTAGACGGCACTTTGCTGCTGAAAATCCAGTCCGGTGACAAAGACTCCTCCGCGGCCCAGCAAAAATCATTAATCGAAGGACGCGGAAGTTATTTCCGGGACGAGAGCGTTGTTCTTGACGCAAGCACACTCAACGTCCATGTAGACAGTGATTGGTCGGTCGATCCGTCTAACCTGTGGGGATTGTCAGTTTTCTCAACGATTGAACTTAATGAAGACCTGGTCGAACAGTCGGAAGATGAGACTGACCAGGTCTTTGCTGTTAAAGTAGAGACCGGCAGCGGGGAAGAGGGCAGCCTTAACCAGGATATGACGGCGACTGCAGCTGCAAATGATGAAAATGATAATTTTGATTTTGATGAAAAGGATCAGATCAATTCATTTGTTATCGACCAGGAGGCTTATACCTCCGGGGGCGAGATGAAGCGCTATATCGAACTGATCTGCCCGGTGTCCGGGGGTTACTTGTTCGAGGATTCTGTGATCAAGGGTTACGCCAATGTGACCGATTCACTGCGTCCGGCCGGTGAGCAGGGAGATAATGATAACCCGGACGACGGATTTGACCAGCCGGAAGAAACCGTCTCATCGAAAGAAGATGTTTTGACGAAAGAAGATCTTTCGTCGATGGAAGCAGAAAGATCGAACGAAGAAGAACAATACAGCTCTGCTGAAAATGTGGAAGAGGAAGAAGGTCCGGTCTTTGTCCTGGAAAGCGAACACCTGCAGAGTTCTGTATTGTTGAACACGTCGCAGGAAGAGCTCAACCTGCCCGGGACATTCAGCTTAACTGCTGAAATGTTTGAAATTACCGGAATTGAAGTGGAATGGAGTAAAGAATCGATTCCCGAGTACAATCCAGACCAGGCAGGAAGCTATATTTTTGAAGGCGAAATGAGTTTTCCGGAAAACGTCCTTCCCCTGGAAAACATGGTGCTTATATACACGGTCCATGTGGTCGAAGAGCTCGAAGACGAAGATGAAATAGAGACGGGAACTGAAAATAATGAAGTTAAAGACAAGTTAGATGAAGAAACAGCAGTAAAAGAGCAAAATAAATCAGACGAAAACAATGGTGAAAAAGCAGCAACAGAAGATAATGGAAAAGATTATGATGGAAAAGAAGATGCGGGAAAAGATACAGCGGAAAATAGTAATAACGATTCAGCCGGAGAAGAAAACGGAGCAGGTGACAAACAAGACGAACAGGATAAAGATGAAGACAGCAGCGGTTAAGGCAGCCACTTTTTAAGGGTTCGGTTGATTAACAATCAGATCGTTTCAAATACCCTGTACATGGGAGAAAGAATGGAATATACGAGCATACCGATGAACAGCCCGACAATCAAAAGCAGGACCGGTTCGAGGATTGAGCTTAGCCGCTCGACGACATAGGTTACTTCCCGCTCGTAAAATTTAGCTGTGCCGGTCAGGGTCTGGTCCAGTGTTCCGGTTTCTTCGCCGACACGGACCATTTCGGTCAGCAGTGAGGGAAAAAGACTGTCGTTTTGCATTGGGCGGGCCATGGTCTGGCCGTGGTTTAAAGCGTCGCTCAGCCGGGAAATAGACTGCGTGAACGCGCTGTTATCAACGATTTTGTCGACTAATTTCAGGGCGCTGTGCAGGCTTATCCCGCTGGAAAGAAGAGTAGCCAGGGTGCGCGCAAAACGGGCGGCCATGGTCTGATGATATATTTTTCCGAATAAAGGCAGGCACAGGCGCAGGCGGTCAAATTTGTACCTGCCTTTTTTTGTCTTTGACCACCATGCCAGGGCAACGGTAACGATCATTAAAGAAATCAAACAAAGCAGCCAGTACTTTCGGGCCAGGCCGGCAAACGATAACAGCAGTCTTGTATAAACAGGCATTTCGGTGCCGATTGAACTTAAAATGTGGGCAAACTGGGGCAAAACAAATATAACCATCACCGCCATGACCGTCAAGGCAACCAGGACGATAAACAGGGGATAAAGGGTGCCGGAGCGTATTTTTTGGGTAAAATCATGCTGTTTTTCAAAATGATCGGCCATCTTTTCCATAATGACATCGATCGTTCCGCTTGCCTCACCCGCTTCGACCATGTTGATCATAATAGCCGGAAAGCTGTCTTCTTGATTTTGCAGAGCCGAAGCCAGGTTGCTGCCCTGTTCGACCTGCAGGGCTGCTGTCCGGATATTTTTTTGCAGGGAAGCAATTTCTTTTTGCCCGGAAAGGATGTTCAGGCATTGCATCATGCTGATGCCGGCGCGAAGCATGGTGGCAAACTGCCGGCAAAAAATCATTAAATCGCGATTGCTGTACGAACGGTAACCGAGGCTGTAGAGCACAGCGTGGGCTTTATTTTGCAGCCTGGTGCGGTAAGCCACCTGCTCGTTCAGGTCTAAGAGCACCAGGCTGCGGGCAGAGAGCAGTTCAAGGGCTTCAGCGCGGGTTTTAGCGGTTATCTTTTCATTGATTGTTTTTCCACTCCAGTCTTTGGCCCTAAAACGGTATTTTACAGGCATTATTGCCACCTCCCGCTTTTTATTATTGCTGATCGACGGCTGCCGGAAACAAAGTTTCCGGTTTTATTTCGACAGCAGGCTGGTTTATAAGGATCAGTTGGAGGACGAGATCAAGGCGAACATCATCCTCGCCGGTCTGCGACCAGTTAATGCTGTTAAAAGTGAGCAGATAGGGAATTTCATCGATTTGCTGCAGGAGGCTCTGCATCCGGGCCGGCCGATCTGTTATACCCAGGTTGATGCGGGTGCTGCTGTAACTTTCGTGGACGGTCGTTGCGCCAACCTGGAAAGTGTAAACACTTCCCGCTAAAAGATTTAACTTTTCTTCCAGGCTGACCAGCACGAAAGGAAGTTCTTTTTGCCGGGGGACGTTTTCTTCGAGCAGCGCCTTTTTTTTCTGCCACCGGGACCATTCAGCTTCAATTGCTTCACCTTGATGCGTGATCGCGGCAAACTGTTTTGTTTCTGCGCGGGTAAGCTCCAGTTGTTGACGCAGATCTTCAACCTGGTAATAAATTAATGATCCGTAAAAATTCCACCAGCTGAAAAGCAGCACGCCAAGCAAAAAAATAATGATTACAGCAGCTTCGCGTTTGCTGCCGGAGTTCATTCGTTTAATCATCGCCGGCCGCCCCGCTTTCTGCGTTTACTACCCCTTCGATCTTAAAGCGGTAACCTTTATCCCGGTCCATATCAATTGAGCTGACCGCGGTGTTAACTATAAACTTAAGATCGAGCAATGCCCGGCTGTAGAGAGCAATTTGATCCAGGTCCCCGCTGGTTCCGGTGACTGCCAGGTTGCCGCTGTGATCGACTAAAATGGCCTCGATTTTGATCCGGTTGCCGGCGGCCTTTTTTCTTATGCTCTGCAAGTATTGCGAAAGGGGCATAGCTGATGAAGCGATCTCTTTTTTAAGCGAGGATTTGTCTTTAAGCAGGGCGGTTTCTTCTGCGCGGACGAGCAGGGGGAAAGCCTCGTCTTTAAGCTTTCGCAGGACGGCTTCTTCTTGCAGTAAATCGCTGCGCAGAAGGGCCACGTAAGCGTTACCGCCGCAGTGTATACCGGCCAGGGCAGCAATGATTAGCCCGGCGGAAAGGATCTTAAACAGGCCCGGTTTAAAGAAGCGCCGGGAGGCGATGAATTCTGCGCTGCGCAGATCCATTTCCCTGTTCATTTTAACCACCCCCGCAGGGCCAGGCCGTGAGCGATCGGAAAAAGGGCTCCCCGCTGTTCGGCGGCAGAATTATTAGGACCGGCAGCAGCGGTGAAAAGGCCAAAGGGGTTGTATAAAACAAGCTTCAGGCCCAGTTGATCCTGTAAAAAAGCGGCCAGTCCGGGAATGAAAATTCCCCCGCCGCCGGCTTCGACAGCATCAAGGCCGATTTCAGCCGGGGCGTTTTGGCCGGCCCAGTATTCCAGGGACTCGCTTATACCGCGGGCCAACTTGCCGGCAACATCCAGTAGGCCTTTTTCAGCCAGCGATCCTGCGCTGAAAGTGCGCTGGAGCGCTGCAGTCCGGCCTGCGGTTTCTGCGCAGCGGACTGCCCGGCAGAAACTTGCTGCACCGATATTTAAGTGGCGGTGATAGCGGTAACCGTGGTTGTTAACAAGCAAAAGGCCGGTGGATTCATGCCCCAAATCGACAATCAGGCGGTGGGCGCTATTTTTTGTTACAGCGGCCCGGGGGTTGTGGAGCGATGATCGCAGCATCACCGGCGGCGCAGTCTCCAGAGAAACAGGGTTAAAGCCCGCTTTTACCGCCAG
>SLRT01000102.1 GCA_007130825.1 Syntrophomonadaceae bacterium
AAAATAATATTCCACAAACGGGTTAGCTTAATAACATTTTGAACCCTTACACTCCAGCGGTATTTATCATTTCGGCAGAATAAAAAATTTTTTTATAACTACTGATAGGGAAAGCTTGTAGCCAGATGAAATCTTAAGCTGATTAACATCCACCGGTTGCCGCATATAAAATCAACAACAGAAGCAAAAGCGGCAGCAGACAACCGCATGAGGTGATGGAGCAGCCGGAATGATGCATGGTGAAGCTTTTGTTAAATTTTGTTTTGCCTTCTTTCCAGAAACTACGGCCCCGGCAGTTTTCGCAAACAGTGGCATCCTCAGGAATATAAGAGTTGCAATTCGGGCACCTTACTTCCAGGGTGACCCGGTCATAATCAGGGCTTTCTTCTGAAAAATTATAAATTGCCGGAGAGGTTTCATCAACCAGGGATGACTGGCAGTGTTTGCATGTCAGGGCACTGCCTTCGATGGTTTTTTCGCAGTATGGGCAATTTTTGTATTCTTTATAGACCAAGCTGCTCTCCTCCTGGCAGTGGATATAACTACCCCTGGTTTAGTCTGTGCCGGTTTTGCATGTGTCTAATATTAGTTCTCTTGCCGTGGATTTTATCCTGCTTTGTTAAAGCCGCCGGCTGAATTAATAATCCGATCAAAAGTATAGGTTTAGCTGAAAGTGCCGGTTCAGAAATTGACTGCTTCAGGGCTGGTGGAATAATCAGGTGATAGCAGCATTGGTAATGATTCTTTAATCTACCAGGGGAGATTGCTTTAGGGGTCCTGCCCGGATAAATGTTATAATTAAAAATAAACGTCAGATCTAACCGTTATTTTACTTTACCATTTACCAGGCTTATTTAGTATAAAAAAGGAGTTGATCTTATGGAAAAGCTGCATGAAAAAGTTAAAAAAGTAGCTGACCTGCTTACAGAAAGCAATCATACGGTTGTCTTTACCGGGGCAGGAGTTTCAACTGAGGACTACAAGCAAAATTTAAGCAGGCCGGGTAACGGCCTGCCGGTGATGGTTGCTCCTGCAGACTTTACCATCCAGAGGTTTAAGGACGATCCGCAAGGTTTCTACGAAGAGGGTGAGCCCTACTTCAGCATGATCTACCGGTTTGAACCGAACGAAGTGCACACGACCCTGGCGGAACTGGAAAAACGAGGCCTGGTTAAAGCAATTATCACAGATAACATTGATGGATTGCACAAAAAAGCGGGTTCTAAACAAGTGCTTGAAATCAGGGGCACTTTAAGGAGCGCAAGTTGTGCGCAGTGCAAGCGGCAGGTAGCAATTGATGATGTGTTGTCCAGTGCCGGGGAAGGAAAATTCTTACCGCTTTGCCCCGACTGCGGCGAACCACTCCGGCCGGATGTGGTCTTCTCGGACGAACCCCTGCCTCCAGATTTTTACACAGCTAAAGATGAAGCTAAAAAAGCTGACTTGATGGTGATTATTGGTTCTTCCATGGAGGCTTCCCCTGAAAACCAGCTGCCTGATGAATGTGAAAACCTGGTTGTTATCAACCAGAGCCCTACGGTTTACGATCAGCGGGCAAAAGCGGTGGTCAATGATAGCCCTAAAAAAGTGATGAAACATTTACTGGAAGAATTAAACAACCGTAACAGCTGATCTCGGACTGGAAATTTCAGCTCTTTAAACTTTGGAGCTCTGTTTAATGCACCGTTTTCATAAATGGAAATACAGATTGCAATCTACGGCTCCGGGAACAAAGCGATGACTGGTCCAAAACCTGGTGGGGTAATCGGGTAATTGGTTTAACTAACCGGGCAGAAAGGTTAGTCAAAGATCGTGAGCATCCTATCTATTTACCTGACCGGACCCGATGTAAAGGATTTGGAAGTTGTCCCAAAGAAGAGGCCCTGGAACAGTGCCCTGACACGTGTTTAAAGCACGTTCTTTGCATAGTATAATTTATTTAACACTGAAAGGATTATAGTTTATGCGGCACGAGTCATCGAAAGCAATTATCAAGCGCTTGGAGAACGAAGGCTGGTATCTGGCCCGTGTGAAAGTTTCTCATCATCAGTTTAAAAATGAAAGCAAATCAGGGAGAGTAACTGTGCCGCACCCTAAAGCAAATATTTACGGTGACACTCTAAGCAGTATTTACAGGCAAGCAGGATGGGAATGGTAGGGAATTGCAAATGAATTAACGAGGTGGAAAACATGTCTGATCGTTATGTTTACCCGGCGATTATTTCATCACCAGAACAGGAGGGTTGGGAATACTGTATCATCTTTCCCGACATTGATGTTGCTACTCAGGGTGAGACGCTACAGGAAGCTTTAGATATGGCTAAAGAGCTACTGGATTTAACTATTTATAGTTTGGAAATGGATAGAGAGCAAATTCCAGAAGCTTCTTCTCCAGAAGATATAAAGATCGACAAGCCGGGTTCTTTTATGACGCTGGTATCGGTTAATATGCCGCTGGTGCGTGCCGAAATGGATCTTCAATACGTTAAAAAAACTGTCACTCTGCCAAAATGGCTGAATGATTTGGCTGAAGAGGCAAATATCAATTTTTCTAAAACACTGCAAGCAGCAATCAAGTTAAAGCTTGACTCACCTGAACAGCCGATCTGTGTTAATGCAAATAAAGAAAATTACCAGGGCAAGGGCAGAAGTGACTCTGAAAGGGATTCATGAGATAGGTGGGAAAAGTAATATCTAAGGTACTGGTCCTTGCTCACCCTTTTATGCCAAACCCTTTAAATTCCCCTGTAGGGACTTACCATTTTTCTTGAATTTCCTCGACCCGGGTCGCAGGAGGAACTTACGTGTCGGCTGTATCAACTTCATAGGCTGTTGCAGATGCCGGTTCAACCCTGAATGACCTTGGAAAGACTTTACCCTTATGCAGGTGCCTGCTGAACCTGTTTATTACCATACCGATCTTGATCATGATGTTCTTTATTGGCTGCTAGAGTTTATACTTTACTGTTCTAAAGTAGACGCATCATGTCAAGTAGAATAAATGTAACTGTATCATTAAATGAAAACAGGTGAACTATGCTAAAACACAAAATTGTTGATGCCCACTGCGATACTGTAGGCTTCTTCCAGGAAAAAAGCGATTACGATTTTTTCGCCCGCAACAACAAACACCATATCGACCTGCCCCGTTTAAAAGAAAGCGGTATCATCCTGCAGGTTTTTGCCCTCTACATTAAAGAGGAATATAAGGCGGCCGGTTCACTGGCTTACTGCCTGCGCCTGCTTGACAGCTACTACCGGACCATGCAGCGCTTCCCGGGCGGACTGCGGACCATATATTCAAGAACAGATTTAATAAATGCACTCAACAGCTCCAGGACTGCCGCCCTGTTAAGCGTGGAAGGCGGAGAAGCCCTGGAAGGCGAACTGGCAGTCCTGCGCATGCTCTTTCGCCTCGGCATCCGGGGCCTCGGTTTGACCTGGAACCATAAGAACCAGCTTGCCACCGGCCTTGGTGAAAAGGACCCCCATTCCGGCTTGACACCCTTCGGCAGGCAGGTGATCCGGGAAATGAACTGCATCGGCATGCTGGTAGACCTGGCCCATATCAACCGGCAGGGTTTTTTTGAAGCCCTCGAAACAAGCAGCGCCCCGGTTGTTGTCTCCCATGCCAACGCCCAGGCCTTCTGCAATCACCCCCGCAACTTAACTGATGACCAGCTGCGGGCCTTAAGCCAGGCCGGCGGCGTGATCGGCATGAGCTGCTGTCCCCACTTTGTCGATTCAAAAAACCCCACCATGGACAAGCTGCTCGACCACTTTGTCCACGTGGCCGAAGTGGCCGGTGTCGATTACCTCGGAATTGGAGCCGACTTTGACGGTATCGAGCAGGTTATAGAAGGTTTAGAAGATGTCACCGGCCTGCCCCGCCTGATAGAAGGTCTGGTAAAGCGCGGCTTCAGCCGGGAGGAAATCGCTAAAATTACCCACACGAACTTCATCAGGGTGCTGGAAAAAGTTCTGCCGACAACTTAAGAGCGCCGGCAAATTCTGCTTCTTGCGTTATTCATGATGAAAGCTGCTTACTTTTGATAAAAACATATTAACTCGGCACAGGAGGAAACCGGAGAACTGGTAGAGCTTGAAAATGATTACCTGCCTGCCGGATATTTAATAAACGATCAAGAAGAGATGGCTTCTATCAAATACAACAAACCAAATGATTTTGAGATTGCCTTCTTCAACATGTCTACTCAGTTACCAGGCCGTAATGATCTTTAAATATTTATCGAAAGGACTGAATTTGAAAAGGCCGCGAATAATAACACTACTTTTTCATATCAATGATCTTTTTCCGGAAAGCCTTAACGCTTTCCCGACAGCGTTGCCGTTTGGGAGTCTACTACAAACAATTTTTCTCAAAGTGTATCTTAAAGTTATCAATAATTATATTACAGTTTTCTCAGTTTTGGAGTGTTTAAAAATAAGGATTCTTTGGAGTGGGGGAGAGGTGATTTTCGCTGTTAATTTTAACTATACTTTTTTTTAACAGTGTTAAGCTATATACAATTAAGGAGGCCTGCCATGAACATCGCCTATAAAAGAGTTAGCACTGAGAAGCAAGATTTAAGGCGCCAGGAAGAAGCTTTTAAAGGAATAAAAAT
>SLRT01000158.1 GCA_007130825.1 Syntrophomonadaceae bacterium
ATCATGGTGAGTGTTTCGATTAGAAAAGTTCTTAATTCAGGTATTAATTGAATTACTCACCCAAATCTAATACTCCACAAAAAGACATGCCTTTGCTGCTGTCCTATAGCTTGCAGCATTGTACCGGTGAAAGGGCCATTTAAGAGGACTCCTGTCATCAAAAAAGTAGCATTTAAAATGGATGTTTACAGTGGGGTTACTGCACGAATAAAGCAGGAAGCAACTTAGTTAGTAAAATCGGCAGTTTGCTTGCCTCCTGCCTTGAAAACTAGCTTTCCGAGGCAATGTTTCGTGGAAAAGAGTGCCAAAATGGCTGTTTTGAGCAAAAAAACACTTTACACGAAACTGAAAAACCCTTATACTTAGGGACACGAGGGCGAATAGCTCAGCGGGAGAGCACCTGCCTTACAAGCAGGGGGTCGCAGGTTCAAAACCTGCTTCGCCCACCATTAATTTTAAAGGGTTTCTTGTAAACCTTGATTAAAAAATACTAAGATTTGGCAAGTACTGCAACCGGCAACGCAACGATTTATGACTTTGCAGTGCTTTTCCAAAGAAAAACCGGGAGCTGCAGTTCCCGGCACATTGCTAAACACCTTAGATTAAGCCTCTTTTGGGGCTTATTTGTGTTATGATAAAAAATACTGAATCCGTATAATTATAGGAGGCAAAATCGTGATAGATTTAAGTAATTTCAAGATGCCTAAATTAAAAGATGAGGAATATGACAGAAATAGCATAAGAAAGCAATATTTTCAGCAAAAAGGCTCAGCAGCAGTAAAAAATCTTAAAAAGAACAACTTTGAAGCTTATTATTGTAATTCAGTTGAGAAAGCAAGAACGCTTCTTTTAAGTTTGATTCCTGATGATGCCATCATCGGATGTGGAGATTCACATACAGTATTTGCCCTTGGGTTGGATAAGGAACTGGAAAAGAAAAATTGTGTAGCAATACCTCATACCTGCGCAGTGAATAATTATGTTTTTGAACATAACAGCCCAGGGTGGAACATTGTGGGGAATAAGCAGGAAATGAGAGATATACTCATGCAATATCTCGTCGCCAACGTATTTATACTGGGAGCAAATGCAATAACTATGGACGGTCAAATCATTAATATTGATGGAGCGGGGAACAGGATTGCAGGAAGCCTTTATGGTTCTGACAGAATAATTGTTACAGCGGGTGCCAATAAACTGGTTAAGGACTTGAATGCAGGTTTGGACAGGCTTCGTTTTGTTGCAGCACCGATGAATAATATAAAATACCGCAATGATCTGGCATGCAATCTTAGTGGTTTATGCAGCGATTGCAGTTCTGAAAAGAGAAACTGCAACATAACAAGTATTATACATAAAAGACCTGAAGATTCGGACTTTCATGTAATCATAATAGGCGAGGAATTAGGATTCTAACTATCTAGAATACAGGGCGTTCGGATATAAAAACGCAGAAATTTATATTATTAGTGTGTAAGCTTCAAGATATATTTGCAAAAAAGTACTGCAACAAGTACTGCAACGCAGGCAAAATAGGGGTATTTTACATTAGAATAACTGGAAATTATGTTAGCAAGATAATAGAAAATGCTTCAAAGTAGGGCTGTATTGCATTAGATTATACAGGATTAAAAGTTAAAGCTGTAACTTAAAAAGAAGGGGCAGCATTATAAATTGATACTGCTCCTTCTTTAAAACCATTTTCTGTTTAACAGATTAATTCTGGCTTGACTTTGAATTCTGCTTAACGATCCAAGCCTTGGTAGCAATGATACAAACTTATTCAATAAAGCCTTCTTTTAGAAGCCATTCTTCGGCAACCTCGCTGGGAAGGTCTCCATCAATATCGACTTGCATATTCATTGCTGACATTGATTCAGTGTCCAGAGCGTGGGCGATGGGGTTGAGGATCTCTTCAATTTCAGGCAGTTGCTCTAAAGTTTCCTCACGCAATGTGGGAGCACAGTTGTAAACTGGATGGAAGCCTTTATCATCTTCCAAATTAACCAGATCATAGGCTGCAATACGGCCATCTGTTGCGTAACCCATCGAAACCGACACATCTCCTTCTTTCAATGAGTCATAAACAATTCCCGCATCCATGGGGAATGCTTCTTCGAACTCAAAAGCGTACATTTCCTGCAAGCCGGGATAACCGTCATCACGAATTGTGTATTCATGATCGCTGGCCAAATTCCAGGTGCCAGGTTCGGGAGCTTCA
The DNA here is from genome assembly GCA_007130825.1 of Syntrophomonadaceae bacterium. Lineage (GTDB taxonomy): Bacteria > Bacillota > Dethiobacteria > DTU022 > DTU022 > B1SED10-74M. The sequence continues at coordinate 2,222 of SLRT01000158.1, forward strand.
ACCCCTTCATTAATAGCTTCCGCTAAGTCGCTAATGGTTTCAATGCCAAGCTCATCAGCATCAGCCTGCCGCATCATGATTGTATAGGTGTTATTAAAAGGCGTATAATCCAGCCATACTATCTGGTTTTGTTCCAGGTCAGTTTCTTTAACTACCTCATAGCATTCCTGCGAGTCGGTTATGGCTTCATCGAAACCAAGAATTGTAATTAAAGCTGTCCCTGTATATTCCCAGTATAAATCAACGTCTCCTGCTTCGAGAGCGTCACGGACCATACTCGTTCCACCCAATCCGGTTTCATCGACGGTTGGAATGCCGTGGTATTCCAGGGCATGAATAGCTATCTGCCCTAAAATCAGCTGCTCGGTATATTCCTTCGAGCCAACCACAATTTCTATATCAACCGCTTCTTCTTCAACTTCTTCAGCTTCGCAACCAATAACAAATACCAAGCTTACCAACATTAACATTACTACAGAAAGTGTCAAAATACGCTTTGCTATCATAAATTCATTATTCCCCCTTGTTTTTTTTTAATACAATAGCGTTGAGTATTTAAGAGTCTAGGACCATTTAACCAACCCCTTTTCGACCTGACCAATAATATAGTCAAGTAAAATTGCTGTCAAAGCAGCCAGGGACGCCCCGGTGAAAATAACCATATCGCGTCCCAAAGATATTCCAGCTACGATAAGATCACCAAGACCTCCTCCGCCAATAAATGTGGCCATGGCTGCTGTGCCCACGTTGATAACAACTGCTGTTCGAATTCCCGCGACGGTTATTGGAAAAGCAAGCGGCAATTCTATGCGAGTCAATATGCGAAAAGGTGTCATACCCATTCCCTTTGCTGATTCTATAACGCTCGGTTGTACGTGGATAATACCGGCAAAAGTATTCCTTAAAATGGGCAGAATAGAGTAAATGAAAAGAGCAAAAACTGCCATTCTAAAACCAATCCCCATAATAACAAAAAACAAAGCTAGAATAGCCAGTGGAGGGACTGTTTGACCTAGATTAATTATATTCTCGACTATCCTTCCAAGGTAGTAAAGTTTTGGACGGGATAGCAGGATCCCACCTAAAACTCCAACTATTATTGCTCCAATCATTGAGACAAGCATTAACAATAAATGTTCTCTAAGCGCTTTAAACATATTACTGTAACTAAGCATTCGAGCTACCAGACTATCAGTTGGATTAATCTCCACGTATATTATAATAATTGCGCCTACCGCAATTAAAAACAGAGGCAAAATAAAGTCCATCACATTTAAATTTTTCATAACTCTATTCATCCTCTCTTACTACGTTAAGCAGATTGCCCAGGGTAATTATCCCCCGTAACCGGTTATTCTCGTTGACCACTGCTACGTAGCATTCACCGCATTCCAGCACAACAGGCAAAATCTCTTTTCAAATAGCATCACTGGTCAATGACTGCTCTAACTTGCGCAAATTGCCAGCTGCCATTTAAACATTATTATTTTTGTCCAATTCTGCCCCAGCTTTTGCAGCAAACTTTCGTTCACCCCAGGACATTATAAAGTCAAAGAAAAGGGCAATTATTGACACACCAATTGCACCAACTATAATCATGGCTTCATTTGATCTGGAAATACCCTGGAAAATAAGTTCTCCCAGGCCACCTGCGCCGACATAGGCTGTAACTGCAGCAACCCCTACAATCATAACTGTAGCGGTTCGTATGCCTGCTATGATTACAGGCATGGCGAGAGGGATTTTGATTTTGGTTAAAACCCGCCACTCGGTCATACCCATACCAACTGCTGATTCTGTGATGACCGGGTCGATCTCTATAATTCCTGTGTAGGTGTTGCGAACAATCGGAAGGAGGCTGTAAAGAATCAGGGCAATTACCCCGGTAGTAAAACCAATCCCGAAAAATGGCACCATCATACCGAGCATTGCAATACTGGGAATGGTCATCAAAACCTGGCACACTGCAAGCACCGTAGATGCCGTATTTGAATAATAGCTAATAATAATGCCTATTAATACAGAAACAATAACAGCAATGCCTATGGAGACAAACACCAGCCAGAGGTGTTCCAAAAGAAGATTCCAAACCAGCTCGCCTCGACGATCGAGGTAATTAATAACGTTTCTGAACAATGAAGGATTGGCAGTTAAAGTCGAAAGATAGTTTCCAACATCTATTGGTGCAAAGCAAAACAAGAAAGAACTAGTAACTGGGTTGAAAATAATCAAACTCCTCTTTCCTTTTTTTAATCGCCGAATAGTAGCTTGATAAATGAAAAAATTTTATTATTTATGTTAATCTTATCTTTCACACCCTTGAAAAATAAAACTTGGATTTTATCAAGACTCAGGTAATAAATGTAAATATATTTAGGGCGTTCTTTTTTTAATGAA
>SLRT01000168.1 GCA_007130825.1 Syntrophomonadaceae bacterium
CTCTTGCAGGGGATGTTATTATGGCAAATTCATGGTTTGTCTATAAAAATCAGCAATATTATGGCCCCTATACCTGGGAAAATCTTGTGTGTGAAGCACAAAACGGCAATATTAAACCCAATGACCTGGTATGGAATAAAGAAATAATCGACTGGACGCGCGCAGAACAAGCGCCCGGCCTGCTTTATCAATCCGGGCCTGGAGCTGCCGGCCCGAATAAGGCTTCAGCCAAAAATACGCCGACGATGATAAAAAAACCTGCTCCGGCTAAAAAACCATCCTACCTGGCTATCGCCACAATTGCCGCCGCCGTATTTTTTGTGGTCATGAGCGGTACCGCCTTATACTACCTGTTCATTTACACCGGCCCGCCGGTAGCAAAAGCAGACGAGGAGACAGCAGATCCATTTCTGACCGTTATGCCGGAAGAAGAGGATTTTCAGCACAGCGGGCTCTTAAAAGAAGATTATCCAGCTGATCCACAAGATGAAAAAGAGGATAATGCTGCATTAAATGACGCAAGCATTAATTATTTTGCCATCAACGGCGATGAACAAGCAGCTGAAACACCACAGGAGCCGGAAGACAAAGAACCAGAAGAAGTAAAAGCAGAGCAACGAACAGACAGCGGACCGGAAGCCGGTAAAGACGAAAATGATCTTACTGCTCCGGCCGACCAGTCCATTTCCTGGCGGGGAGGGACATACAGCGGTCCGTTACATGACGGAGAACCCCACGGCCTGGGCTCATGGACTCATCCAGGCGGGAAAAAATATGAAGGAGATTTTTACTACGGTAAAATTGAGGGCTACGGTTTAATGAGTTTTCCCGGCGGAGAAAAATACCTGGGCTATTTAAGAAACGGGAAGGCCCACGGGCAAGGAACATTGACCAGCCCCGACGGAAGAAAATATGAAGGTAATTTCAGCCATGGTATTATTGCAGGTTACGGCGTGATGACTTTCCCAAACGGGGAAAAGTATTATGGCTACCTAAAAGATGGCAAAGCCCACGGTGAAGGAACGATGATTCACCCTGACGGAAATAAAATCAGCGGCCACTGGACAGCCGGCGTCCTCGAACAAGAGGGGTAAGCAAACATTACGGCCCTCACATACCCGCTGCGGTTAGTTATTCTTCCCTTTTTGCAAAAGGTCCAGCAGATTTTCCCCCAGGACCTTTTGTCGTTCTTCACCTGAAAATAACCTTTTTACTTTTGCACATTCCTCCACCGGGTTTCCGAATGGAAAATCGCTGCCGAAAAGTATTCTTTCGGTGCCGTAAGTATTGGCAAAATCTTCGATTTGCTGCGGGCTGGCCAGGGATGTATCGACGTAGACCGCAGGGTCTTCGAACAAACCCGCTTTTTTTAACTGCACGTATCCGCCGTTTAAGTTGCCGCAATGAGGAATGATCGTAACTGTCCTTCCGTTAAATGTTTTTACCATTTCCCGGGTCCGGGCAAACTCTTCTTCAAGGATAACCGGCAGCCGGCGAGCACAGATATGCTCGATAAGCTGATCGCATTCCCGGGTGCCGTAGAGATACAGCGGTTCGCCGATATGGCGGTGCCACTTGATCCCGCTGAATTCCTCACCGGGTGTTTTAAAGTCGTTCCAGACGAACCAGAATATAAAGGTTAACCCAGAATTGACAGATTGCAGGTAGCGGTGCACATTTTCCCGGCTTTCCCGGTACGCCGGAGAATCGACAAAGGCTCCGTCGAAACGTTCATATATTTCTTCTACCGGCGAAAAAAGCACTCCGCCCTCAATAGCTCCTTTTTCCCAGAGTGGTTTTATCCTCTCCAGGGGAAGGGACAGGCCGCAGTGAGCGTGGGAATCTATGATCGGCATGCGTTTATACCTCCTAAAAAAGCTAATTCTATTATAACTGATTTTTTAAGCGGGTTTAATCAGAAATTCAAAGTTTGCGAACATCATCATTGGTAAACACCATATTTGCAGGCCCGGTCCCTGCCGGGCGTAAATACAGCCTCCTGCTGAGCGCCGGCGGAGCCAGCTATTGAAAAGCTTTGCAGCTTGCGGTATAATTTTTCCCGGCGGCGCTAACGGCGGCCATATGTTACTGCCCGGCCTAAACAGGCCATCACCGTAAATTTGAATGTTACGATAATTCCTTAACGATCTTTTAACCGCAGTGATTTCTGCGATCGCTAAAAACGTAATGCCATATTTATAGATGCCGGCAGCAGTAAACGCCTGCCTAGCTAGTGCTGCCGCGTTAAGCAAAGGACCGGTGCGAGGTAACCTTGAAGTTTAAACTAAGCAGAGCCACGCCTGCAGACAAAAATGCTGTTTTGCGCTTAAGCCGCCACTTTCCCGACGACTACCTGGAAGAGGTTGTCGACCGCTGGATCAACATGGATACCGGTGGGCTTTTTCTGGCCTGGCATAATGATTTTTTAATCGGGTGCTGTACCCTGTCTTTTCCTTCTCCCGCTGAAGGGTGGCTGCATGGAATGCGGGTCCACCCTGACTACCAGGGACAGGGAATTGCCTTTGAACTAAACAGCTACCTGATCGACCGGGCAAAATCAAAAGGCGCAGCAGTGGTTCGTTTATTAACCGCTCCGGACAATCACGGGGCCCTGCGGGTCTCGGCCAAGCTGGGTCTGCAGGCCGCCGGGAAGCGGGAGATCATCTACCGGGAAACTCTCATACCGGGTAAAAACACGATCTTCAGGCAGGGTGCCTCCCTGCGGCTGTGCTCAGCTTCAGATCTGCCTGCCGGCACCGATCGTATATCTTCGGGCCCGTTTCAGCGGGCCGCAAGCGGAATGCTGTTTCTCCCCGGCGGCTATAGCTTCCGCTCGCTCAGCGCCGCATATCTCTACCAGGCGATTAAAAACAACGAGGTCTACGCTTTCTACCACCGGGACCTCCTGCGCGGGCTGGTAGTGGTGGTCAGAAACAAAGACGAACGCCACCTGGTAATCGGCTACCTGGACTTACCTCCCGAAGACCTCCCCTCCATCGCTTCCATGCTGCCGCTGTGGGCGGGCGAAGGATACTGCTACTTTAGCTTAAGCCTCTTCCCGGAGCAGCACAGAGCACTGCACCCCGCCCTGCAGCAGTGGTTCGGCACCTACGATGCTCACCAGTGGTTGCTGATGGAAAAAGAATTACTTCAGGACTGAGCATAAAATATATAAATGGCAATAAGCCGGTCTTTGCGATTTCAACATGGCGCCGGCTGTCCGTAATATTTTTCAAAAAAAAGGATCGGACACCCCGAACACTAAAAAAAGCTCTTTTTATAAAACAGGCCCGGCTTTAACCGGGCTGTAATTTACGCCGCTGATCACCACCCGACCAGGTTTTTTTATTTAAGACGTTGCTTCTTGTAAATTCTGCAGTAAATTCGGCAGGGCCACGCTCATCAATATGCCCATGGTGGTCTTTGAAAGGTCGACCAACATCCCGTTCTGGTATTCGCCGGCTATGGCGATCACGACCAAAAGATCGTTTTCCAGGTGGACGATATAATAATCGCCCAATCCGGGAAATTCTGCTCCTTTCATGGTTTTATCCAGCAAACGCGTGACCTCGTTAAAGAGAGCGACCGCTTTAGGCTGTGAATTGTATCCGGCAAGCGATTGAGCATCCTTGGCATGCCATATATCGTTGGCTACAAACCCTTCACCCAGATCTGATTTAAGGTCTTCGATTAGCTTATTAAAGCCATCCATCATTTTACTCATGCATCCTCACCCTTTCTTTTTGTCCTACCCGCTCCAGTGTACGATTTACGGTCCGCAAACATATTAACATTAAATAATAAGTTCTTACAGGTAGTGTTTTGCCTTTTTTTTACGGCTAAAAATTTGATCCCCGCTGCTAAAATCTGCAAGGCTATTGCGGCAGCTTGCTTGTCGCCTCTTTTAAATTTTGCTGTAAATTCGGCAAAGCCACGCTCATCAAAATACCCATGGTAGTCTCGGAAAGATCGACCAGCGCGCCCAGCTGGTAATCGCCGCATCTGACCACAATAACCACGTTTCCGTTATCGAGGTGAACGAGGTAATAACTGCCCAGGCCGGGGAATTCTGATCCGCTCAAGGTTTTTTTTAGCATACGCGTAACCTCGTTGAAGAGAGCAGCAGCCTTGGCCCGTGCCTGGTAATGGGCGATCTGCTGACCGTCCTTGGCATTCCAGATGCCGGAGCCGAGCAATCCTTTGTCCAGGTCTGATTTGAGTTCTTCAATTACATGGTTCAAGCTATCGATCGCTTCACTCATGTTCATCACCCTTTCGATGTTATTTAAAATGCGGCGCCCCCACGGCATTAATTTTCCGGGATCCCCGCAGCAGCTGGTCGCAGCCCTGGCGATTGCTATTTTTTAGATCTTAAACCCGGTATCAGGCGTAACTTTGTTGAGACTTGTTTAACGATCGCAGCATACCACGATGGTTAAAGCATTTATAAGGGGTCAATTTCAAATTAAACTTTATGGCGCTGGCTTGTCCAGGTTTGGTAAGAACGATTGAAAATATTTAGTAAAAATATAAATTCCAACGTGTAGTAATTATAGCAATATTCGAATAGCTATGTCAACTGGTCGCGAACACGGGA
>SLRT01000005.1 GCA_007130825.1 Syntrophomonadaceae bacterium
AATAATACTCCCAGAATTCCCGTAACCAGGGAAATAATTCCTAAAGTATTATTTTCCGACTCTACTGCCCCCGATTTCGTATCAACCATATTCATTAAACCTCCTTTTGGTTATTAAATGCTTGGTGTTATTTATTCTTGCCCGGGGGGGAAATACCCTGCAAAAAAATAATCAACATGTTTATTTTTTTTCTGACCATGGACTTATTTCTTTTCCCGGCAGCCTGTTATATAATCTAAAAATAGAAATTGAACGAGTTAACCGATGAACAGGATGAACAGGCCGGGTGACAAGATGTTTAAAGGTATTTTTGCCCCTATACCCACACCTTTCGATGAAAGAGGTGAAATAGAGTGGAATGCCCTGTCAGACAACCTGACCTGGTGGGGACAAACTTCCCTGCAGGGATTGGTTGTAGCAGGAACCAACGGTGAAGCCGTTCTGCTCGACCATGAAGAGAAAGTAAAAGCATTTTATTTTGTGCGTGAAAACCTTCCTTCTGAAAAAGTGGTGATAGCCGGAACAGGATGTGAATCGGCAAAAGCAACTGTCAGTTTAAATAATGCCGCCGCAGGCAGTGGCGTAAACGCTGTATTAGTTTTGAATCCGAGTTATTATAAAAGCAGTATGAAAGATGAACTGTTGATTGATTACTACCATCATATTGCTGAATGCTCACCCTTACCGGTTATTCTCTATAATATGCCGCGAAATACCAATGTTAATTTAAACGCAAAGCTTGTTGTTAAACTCTCTAAACACCCGAATATAGTCGGCATTAAAGACAGCTCGGGAAATATCGCGCAGATTGGCGAGATAATAAAAAATAGCGATAACAGCTTTTCTGTATTCGCCGGATCAGCTGACTTTCTTTTGCCGGCCCTGCTCCTGGGCGCAAACGGGGGCACCCTGGCTTTAGCAAATGTAATGCCCGAGGAGTGTTCAAATATTTATCGCCTGCACAAAGAAGGAAATTTGAAAAAAGCAACAAATGAGCAGCTGAACATTCTCGAGATTAATAACGCAGTTACAGCCCGTTACGGGGTGGCCGGTCTGAAAGCAGCTATGGAGCTGATCGGCCTTTATGGCGGACCACCCCGTTTGCCGCTTGCACCTCTTGGCAGCGAAGAAAAACAACAACTAAAAGAAACCATGCACCAATGCCGGCTGCTGTGAACAGATCCCGATCAACTGATTATCGTTTGTCGATCCTTCATCGATTATTAAACACTTCAATATTCGAATCACCTTATATAGATTACTGCCGCCACCAGTCGCCGTTATCATTGTTGTCTTCTCCTCCGTTTGGGTTTTCACCTTCGGGAGGATCTTCTTCTTCAGGAGGATCTTCTTCTGCGGGAGGATCTTCTTCTGCGGGAGGATCTTCGACTTCACCGTTGTCATCATGAGGAGGTTCGGGATCCTCTCCGTTTTCAGGACCCTCATCTTCGGGAACACCGTTTTCCGGATGATCATCTTCCGGTTCGCGATCATAATAATCAGGCTCTTCCGGCAGGTCATTAACTTCATCTTGATCAAGATCATCAGCGTAAGCAGTATGCATGTCACAGTTTATCCGGGGAGCATTTCGTTCAACAAAGTAATCGCTGCTCACACTATTGGCAGCCCGGCAACCCCCGGTCGGACGCAGGCCGGAAACGGAGCATACATCCATCTTAACAATACCTTCAGGCCGAATAAAACTCCTTTTCTCCAGGTCCTGAAATGCTTCCAGGAAAACTTCCCGTAAAAACCCGGTAGAATAGCGCCATCCATCTCGTATGTTGCCCAGTTTCGGCTCATCATAGCCCATCCAGAAGGAAGCCACCAGGTTAGGGGTGTAGGCCACCAGATAAACATCATTGAAGTAATCGGCGGTGCCGGTTTTAGCCGCTACCGGCCGGTCTATCTGCAGAGCCCGGCCCAGATGTTTACGGACAAAATCCTGTAGAATATCATTAACCAAAAACGTGGACTGCGGGCTTAATACCTGTGTGGGGTGGAGCTCCTGTTCATAAATTATGCCACCGTGTCGATCTTCAATTCTTTTTACAGTATGTAAATCGATTTTGATTCCCTCATTAGCCAGGACACCATAGGCCTGGGCCATCTCGATCGCTCTAACCCCGTAGGTAAAACCCCCCAGGGTCAAGCTCAGGTTGTCAACTTCATCGGAAACAAAGGAATTGATCCCCATACGTTGAGCATAATCGACACCCACCCTGGGCCCCAAATCTTCAAATGCACGGACCGCCGGAATATTATATGAAAAGTAAAGAGAATCTCTAACCGAAGTCATGCCTCTAAACCGCCTGTCGAAGTTAACTGGCCGCCACCCCTGTGGTCCAATATACGGCGAATCATCAAGCGTTGATCCGGCTCCGGCCAGGGTTCCTTCTTCAAAGGCCGGGGCATAGGTAATAATCGGCTTTATCGCCGAACCGGGCTGGCGCAGAGAATTATAGCGCAGCAGTTCGTCCTCACCTTTACGATATTCTCGTCCTCCTCCCAACGCTTTAATCTGGCCGGTGCTCGGATCGGCGAGAACAATCGCTGCCTGGGGCTGGGCCAATCCGTCTTCTTCATCAACATGCTCCTGCAGCTGATTCCAGGGTAAATTTTCGCCCGGAAGAACATCGGCCAATGCTTCTCTAGCTCCCGCCATATCAAGATAAACAGTCGTTGGATATAAATCGGAGCGGCCGAGAACCTCTTCGACATGTTTTTGCATTCTCGGTTCCAGGTTGGTGTAGATCCTTAAGCCCCCGGTATAAATCGCCTGGTAAGCTTCCCCGCGGGAACCGATAGAGGGAATCGAACTCAAGATGTTAATCAGTTCGTGATGGACCACATAGTCGATATAATAAGGGTAAGGATACTCCGGATCGCGCAGTTCAGCATAAAAAAGCTCTTCTGCAAGCGCTCTCCGGTATTGAGCTTCTGTGATATGTCCCAGCCGTTTCATGCTAAAAAGCACGGTGCGCATTCGCTCTTCAGCTATCACTTCACTGGCAATCGGGTTATAATTATTTGGTGAGCGAGCTATCCCGGCCATCATCGCGGCTTCAGGCAGGGTTAAGTCACTGACATTTTTATCAAAATAAGTCTGGGCAGCCGCTTCAACACCGTAAGCGCCGTTTCCAAAATAAATACGATTCAGGTACAGCTGTAAAACTTCTTCTTTACTGTAGTTGCGTTCAAGTTGAATAGCCAGCCAAATTTCCTGTACTTTACGCCGGTAGGTTTTCTCTCTGGTCAAAAAGGCATTCTGAGCTAACTGCTGGGTAATGGTACTTGCGCCCTGAACAATTTCTCCGGCCTGAAAATTGGCATAGGCCGCTCTCATACTGCCGATGACATCAAAACCAAAATGATCTTGAAAACGTTCATCTTCAATAGCGATAAAGGCTTTCTTTACATGTTCCGGTATCTCATCTAAACCGACTGCAATGCGATTCTGTTCTTCGTGCAGGATAGTAACTTCATCGCCGTTTATGTCATAAAGGTATGATGTTTCCTTTGTGGCCAGGCGTAAGGGATCAAAGGGCGGGGTTTCGTTAACATATTGAATCACAACAGCGGCGGTAGCTCCTCCGGTTATAAGAAAAAGAATAACCAGCAGGACAAAAAATACTTTCAGTATACTACCGAAACGAATCGGATGCTTATGATTTTTAGGAGCAGGATTATTAAAAGCAAAATCCAGGGGAGATTTCTTTTCTACCACCAGATGTAAATCCTCCCTTTACCAGATAAAATTTGTGGACAAAATAACCCCTGCCTGCATGCTTAATTATTAGCAGTCCTTTGACTGCCAGCAGTAAACTTGCAAAAAGAGGTCTTTGAATAAATCTTAAAACAATTATATCACAATTGTCACTACGTAAATAAAATAGTTTTTCCTGCTGTGAAAGAATGGAGTATATATCCACAGTTTAATTATCAGCCTCAATTATCTAAAATAACCCGTATTTGCCTTTTTTTGCTTAACGTCCCTTCCACCGGGGTTCTCTTTTTTCCTTGAAAGCAGCTATGCCTTCCCTGAAATCATCAGTCTGCAGCAGATGGCCAAGAGCTTCTTGCTCAATTTCAAGGCCAGCCTCTAAATCAGTATCAATACCCTTGTTAATCGCTTCTTTAATCTTTATTAACCCTGCAGGCGGTTTGCCGGCCAGCTTTTCAGCAAAGTCTGAAACAGTTCTATCCAGCTCTTCCCTGACGACAACCTGGTCAGCAAGCCCCATCTTTTTTGCTTCATTACCGTCGACCGTGTCGCCGCTTAAGATCATCCATTTAGCCCGGGATACACCAATTCTCCGGGGCAGCCGCTGGGTTCCGCCCCAACCGGGCATAAGTCCGCGATTAATTTCGGGCAGGCCAATCTCTGAATTATCGGTAACAAAAATAAAATCACAGGCCAGCGCCAGCTCGTAACCACCACCTAAAGCATAACCATTTATCATGGCGATAACCGGTTTCTCAAAGGCACCAAGAATTTCCACGATCGGTTCAACATAGGCAGTTTCTGAAAGATCCCAGCCGGCCGAGAAACAATGTTTAATTTCCTGCCGGCCTTCTTTTTCCCTGATCC